>JANMDS010000156.1:0-39541 GCA_031376405.1 Betaproteobacteria bacterium | reverse complement strand
CGCAATATTACAGATTTTGTCCGTCTCGCTTTTTGAGAAAACCCAGCTTTCATGCGCCTTTGCGCGCAGTCGTTCCACAACCGAATACCCAGACTACGCTAACCAATTGAATCTATTCGGGTTTTAACCGGACAGTAGTGGAGATAAAGTAGAAAAAGTGCCGAATTTGCGCCGCAGGTATTTGAAGCAAACGCTCTGGTGAAATCAGACCATAACTGCTTTGTAGTTTGCTCAGCGTTAAGTTTCATTTGCGGTTGGCTACGATGCACGCTACCGGCGCGCGCTGCACTGAAACGATAGCGTTGCCTGCCGCACCATCGTGTGCTTCGAAACTGAAAAGCTTAAATCACGGTCGTAGACCAAACTGTTCGCGTTGCCCAGCACGGCGTTGTGCGTAATCTTCACGCCGGGCGCGATAAAGTGTCCCACACTGGGCACGGTGCTCAGATCGAACACTACCGTCTTGTTCGTGCCCAGTGGCTCCGCATTCGTCCAAATGGAAGAGTTGAGCCAGGCTTGCCCGTTTTCCCAGAAACCGATAAGCCCTGGAGCATTCATCGCGTGCGCCTTGGTGAGCTGCAACGTAAGGCGCGCGTGGGTCGGGCGAGAGTGAGCAGGGCATTTAAGCGGCAGCGTTTCCATAAAGAGTTGGGTGTCCGCCGGATTTTGATAATGCGCGCCTACGTAGTTCGTCTGGTACGAGGCGTTGAAGTCTGAAAGCGTGGGCGTAGCTGCTCCGTGATGGCGCATCACGGTTCGGTTTTGCCCGCTACCGGCGTTGAGGGGATGATTATCGTGTCCGAATCCGTTAGCGTTTGCCAATGGTGGGGCCATCGGCAGTGGCATGGGCATTTGCGCGTGAAGCCCGCCGTGTGGGGCTACGCAACAGCCTTGGCCTTTGAAATTGGCTTGTGGGTGTCCGTTGGGTTGAATAATGTCTTGGCAGGTAATATTCGAAAAGCCAGAAAGCGTGGTGCCCGCTGGGCAGCCGCGATTTATTTGAAACTTTCCTGTATTGAATCGATCAATGTAGCCCGACAGCGCGCTTGCGCAGGTCTGCCCGCCCATATTGATTTGCGCCGCTTGCGGCGAAATGGCCGCGCACGCCTGATTGTTGCCGAGCGGTTGCACCGAGTGCGTCGAATGCATAGAGGGCTGGGCAGTTGCAACGCTTGCTGCGAGAGCGAGCGTGGAAAGCGTAAATGGTGCGATTTTCATAGCGTAATCTTTCGTTTAAGGTAATAGCACGTTAGATGTTGGAGCGAGCACGTAAAAAAAGCGACCGCGAACCGACTCGCAAAGGCAAACTGAATTGCACGGTTTTGCGGCAATCTCCAAGCACATCAATCGCGCGCTCTCAATATGGGCTAGCGGCTGTTGTAAGTCACGTTATTCGCCGTATAGGTGTTCGGCGCGCTGCCGCATCTCCAGCCTGGGCTTTTAGGGTCAACGCCCCTATACAAAATCTGCTGCTGCCCGATTTTTATGTTCGTTTCTTCTAAATTGACCGCTGCTAGGCCGCAAACGCGCGCAGCGAGATCAGCGGAATCTCGAAACGGGCCCTTTTGCCGCATCACGATAAGGAAGTCAACCATTTGCGCGTTCAGCGTTGGAATCTCTGCGAGCTGGGCTTTTGTAGCGGTGTTGATATCTACCAATTTAGCCGCAAATGCAGCGGATTTCTTCGGCGGTGCTTTTGCATCTTTGCAGCGCTCGGGGTAGCGCACGCACTCTTCAGTCGGCGGCGTGGCGGTAGCGTTAGGTTTAACTACAGTGCCAACGCCTGGAATGTTCTGGTTCGCCAACACTACCATCGAAAATGTTGCGCTCGCGGCAGCGAGGAATATGGAAATTGCATGGGTAGATTTCATAAAACATTTCCTATCTATTTGTGAGTCGTTGAAAATTGAATTCGCTATATCCATTCAAACGCGATTCGTCCGACAAACCGGACAGTGCGCTTCTTTTTTCGGCATTTTTTCAGGAGATAAACCTGAAAAAGTGTCGAATTTGCGCCGCAGGTATTTCACATTTTCGGTATCGAAATGCGAGTCAAACGCGCTACGTGTTTTGCAATCGAATTCTGTATCACTATTGAACGGAAGCGAGCACAGCGCGAGTTGTCCATTTCTCAACTTAGTTGAGTTGACATCCAATACCCACACAAGGCACGCACGCGACTGTAACGGTGCAATTGGTCGTCGTCGGATTGGTGGTAAAGACATTTCCTACTTTCGACCCACCGCACGTACTGACCACTGTGTTCACAACATAACCACCGCTCGTGGCGCCGAGCGTGAAGCTGGCCGTCGAGCCCGACGCAATGGTGACCGGACCGCTCGGCGATATCGAACAGTGGGCTCCTGCGACTGGAGTGACAGTCACTGTCGCTGGTGGCGGTGGCGTACGTTTCGCCAAACACTGAATGCTTTGGCCGACGCTGTTGGTACAGCTCCATTGATAGGTATTCGGCAACACCGTGTTCTGACCGTTCGGCGGAGTGAGCGCTGAGGGGGTGTTTGGAGGCGCACATAAGCTGGCGGTTGACGGGGCGCCATTCCACGGGTAGGTGCCACCATGCGCCGTACCGCACTTTGGCGGTGGGGGAGGAGGCGACGAGTCTTTAGCCGAACAGCTCATTGCGGGGGAGCCAGAGCACGTCCACGTCCAGCTGCCGGGCGTGGTCGTATTGTTGATCCCTGTTGGTGAGCCGGTTGCGCATTCGCCCGCGGCTATCAATGCTCCAGCCGAAGCGAATGGCCCTGCATTGTCTGCCGGCCCACATTTACCGGATACCTGCGACTGACCACGCGTCGCACCGCATTGCACATCGTCCGTGGTAGAGGCGCCGTTTCCACCAGGGCATGTCCAAGTCCAGCCGGTTCCAATATTCGTGAAACTCGTCGCCGGGCTGCCGCCACATAATCCGGGTGAGTTTGGGAACAAGGTTGGCACGGTCGTGCCGTTGACCGAGCCACAAACGCCCTTCACGTACGCGGTACACGTCCCTGAGTTAGTGCCGCCGTTTGTTCCCCCACACGACCAATTCCAACCCGTCACCTGACCAAGACTCGTGATGGGCGTCAATACGGATGGCTGCGTACCGGAGGAGCATAGATTTGTAGTTGGTGCGGTAGGGTAAGCTTGACCCGAGGACGATCCACATACGCCATTGACAGCTTGCGGATTGGCGTCACAGCTTTTTTGTACTTGCACAGGCTGATTTATGCCACCGGATGTGAGTGGGGTGTACGAGCAATTCCCCAGTTGGCCTGCATCGTTTTGTCCCCAACACCATAACTCCCCATTGCTCATTCGTGCGCAGGTATGTCCGAAGAATGAGGTAATGTCGACAACGGTGCTCAAGCTTGTAATTTGTGCCGGTGGATAGTTAGTATTGGTCATTGGGGCCGCGCCACCAAGCGTACCGTAGGCATTGTTGCCCCAACACCAAACCGTACTACTCGTGGTCAATGCACAGCCGTGCATCCATCCTGGCGCTACTTTTGCGACAGGAGGAAGGCCGACAATTTCCACGAAAAGCGATCCGTGTATCGAATGAACTGCGCAGAACACCTTGTCAGCCGAATCAATCACACAGGTTGTGTTTTGGCTCGATTTGATTTTCTTAGCGTCCGTAAAATCGACGCTACCCAGTTGCTTTTTTGCTTTCAATGGGGTGTAGACGTTTCCCCCGAGTTGCCCCCAACACCACACCTGCCCAGCGTTTGGGGCTGATTCAATCGAGCAAGTGGTATAGCCAGCCGCCGCAACGTGCGACATTTTTGTATTCGGCAAAAGCGCCCCTCCAACTACTTTTTGAGGGGTAGGGTTGCCGTAGCTATTGAAACTTGTGTTGTAGTTCATGATCCCGGTGGGCGATCCGAGCTGACCGCTCTGGGTGGGCGGTGCGCTAACGTTGGATTGGAAGCTGGCGGAATTGAGCCCCCAACACCATACTTCACCCGCCACTGAAGAGATGCCGGTGCGGATCACGCAACTGTGTTCGTTGCCCAGACTGGCCGCGCCAAATGTAAACCCGAGCGGGAAGGCGACGGGAGTGGGTGTCTTCGTGCCGCCTACTCCGTTGGCATAAGGATTGAAAGTTCCAGACACTATTGCCGGGGCTACCGGATTTGGACCTGTCGAGCCGAAAAGATTTACGCCCCAGCATTGCAACTGCCCGCTTGGATTTTTCACACACGTTCTATGGCCCCCCAAATCGAAACCCGACACCGCCCCGGGCAGGAGATTGGTTGGTTTAGCGAAGTTATGACCAGGGTAGTAGGGCGGTGTCGTTACGCTAACCAGATTGAGCTGATCGGACGCGTTTTCTCCCCAACAGTAGAGCTGTCCCGCTGGCTCGACCGCGCAACTGTGCTTCCAACCCACATCTACCTTACTTGCAATAAGAGGAGCGGCAATGGCGCGATGAGCGAGCGTGGCAAGCAGCAAAACGAATACCAAACTAACACTGCATATCGCCCCGCCTCGCATTCCAATTTTTTCGACATTTTTCATTTCAATCCCCATTTATTAGTCGGATATTTATTTCAATTAAAGACTTCCGGAAACCCACCTAGCAATTTGCCGTGATTCATCTACTCAGCTAATTTGTCCCAAACCGCTTAGCAATCTCATTTACTGCCTGCTCAATCGCTTCGCGCAGCGCTTTATCCACGCTATCTTTGCGTGCGCTCACGTATTCGTCCGTCGCTTGTCCGGCTTGCAGCACTTGCCCGAGGCGGCCTTTTGTGAGCGCGTTGCCGATGGCGCTGGTAATGCCCGACACTTTCGACTCTTCGCCTTTGATTTCTTTGCGCACATCAATCGCATCGACCACCACGCCGCTTTCCACATCGGTCACCCGCACGTCAATCGCAATCGAGCCGGAGGTGTATGTCTTGCCCGCGCCCGCGCCGAAAATGCCTAAGCCAAAAGAAGTTTTAGAGTCTTCGGCGGAGGCTTCGCTCACGGTGGCTTCAAACATATATTCCGTCGCTTTGTATTGCGCTTGGCCGGATTGCCCGGTCGTCATGCCCTGCTGATTGAGCGCTTTTTCTGCGGCAATGCCTTCAGCCATCCGCGCGCGCTCCAGCACCCGAAATTTGCGCGTTTTTACGAGCGCCGTCATGAACATATCCGTCGCCCCGCGCGGCGTTACCTCCGCCACGCTAGAGCGAAACTCGCGGATCGTCACCGTTGGGCGATCAAGGTTGCGCTGGCTCGTGGCGGAGGTGGGCACGTTCTGCAAATTGCCTTGGTGCGGGAGTTGCGTGGTGGGCGCGCCAGGCATGCCGGGCATTTGCGGGAACTGGCCGAGCATTCCAGGCGCTTGTGGGAATTGGCCAGGCATGGGCTGCTGCGGAAATTGGGGTTGCTGTTGTGGAGGCACGGGCGGCAAATCGGGCAACGGCGGCAACGTTTGTGCCACCGCGCACGCACCTGCGAGGAGCGTGAGCCAAGTTGCGAGGTTTTTGGTTCTCGATTTCATATTTCGATCCATGTCTTGTAGGTGCGGTAGGTAACAGTGCGGAAGAAATTCTCACGCCCTTACCCACTCAAACGCAAAATGACCGCAAAAGCGGTCATTTCGGTTTGGTAAGTCAGGGCAACACGCGCAGCATGCCACCAAGCTGGATTTCTCAGTTAGCGTGAACTAATCAAATATCACCGGTAAAGATCCACCTGAACCGGCCTTCGCAGCTGCGCCCGAGCCGATGTGCCAACGCGTGAACATCTCTTCCGCGCATTTACCGATATTGCAAGTCACAGGCTGGTTATGTGGGCCAATCGGAATCAACTTAAACGACATGTAGTGGTAGAAAGGGCTTTGCGCAATATTTGGCCACGTTAGGATCAAGGGGGTGACATTTCCGCTAATCATCGTCACGAACTGCGAAGACCCCGCTGAGGTCATCGCCGGTGGACCAACGGGGGGTAGCAAATAAGGCGGAGGCGTGCTGCTAGTTGTTTGGTTTGATTTCCACGGCTGCATTTCCACACGGAATCCGATCAACGACGAGCACCCACTGTCGAACTTAAGCCATTCAACCCATTGCTTGAGGTTATTAGCAAGGGTTTGCGCGTTTGTTGCACTGCCTTGAAATGTTATCGGATAATTTCCACCACCCATTGGCACGTTCGCGCTAAACATCCCGCCAAAATACATGCTTGTCGGTTGGTCGAGATTCCATGCCTGCATAAACTTTGGGCAGCAGTCTGCGTTGTTCTGCGCGCAAACCAAGTCATTATTTGGCCCTGGTACTGGCGAATTCAGGGTGATGATCTGCGGTGGTGCGCCCGGAATCGGAAACGAGGCTTTAACTACGTAGTCCCAACCCTGACCTGGCGGCACGGGGCCTGCACTAAAGCAAATTTGTCCATCCGCATTTACCATTTGGGTTTGCAATGGCCCGACTGGAGAACCATTTTGAGTGGGCTGAAACGTTACTGTGGCAGGCGCGGTTTGAACGGGGCCGTTGAAGACATCAACATTAAAGCAGACTTTGCCAGGAGCGCAGAGGTTGATTGGTGTCGTTACTACAGGCGTGATCCCGACGTTTGGGGTACCGATAGCCGCGCACTTAAATTTCAAGTCGGCCTCGATCCAATCGCCTTTTCTCCAGTCACCTAAAATTCCGTTTTGAATATTGAGATGCACGGTATTGCCGACCACTGTCGAGGAGTTGACCGTAGGCATTGCATCTGAGCGGTTTGAGCTGAAAGTGGCGCTGGCAAGACTTGCAGTGCAGGGCGCTGCGCCAGTCGGTTTTAGCGCGAAATGCAGAATCGAGCCCGCACCGTAAAAGGCATCCCTCGCCATTTCGAGGCGGATTTTGTTTGTTGAAATGTCAATTTGGAATCGTTGCGGTGCCTGCCACGACGGCGCTATGCCCGGCGTGGAAAGAAGTTCATATCCCGCGCCCACTGTCACGTTTAAGTCATTCGCCGGAGTGGACGGAAAGCTTGCGAAGGTGACTTTCGCGGGTGTATTAAGAAGCGTTGCTTGGCTACAGTTGCAGTTGCTGGAAGTATCACTTGCGGCGACAACCGGAGGCGCAACAATCACACCGCTATCGACGGCAACGCGCCCACCTTCGCAGGTATAGGTGAGTGTCGCTCGGCGCACCATCGTATCGTCTTGCACCGAAAAGCTAAAGCGACCGTTCGTCTGCATCGAGGCAAGCATGCTTGCGCCGGGAATTGAATTATTTAATACGTTACTCCCCAATTGCCCGGCGCCTAGGCCCGGAAGCGCGCCCAAGTTGTAGGTGAGTTGCTTAGGCGTATTGGGTGGCTCCGCTGCCGTCCACATGTGGGTGCTAAATAGGCTGGTTGGGTTGTTCCAAAATGCGAGTCCGTCGTTGTCTCCTCGATTTGCCCCTTGCGTGAGTTTTACTACGTCGATCGTGAACTGGGCTGAGGTAATCCGTTGCGGCGCAGCGCATTTGACCGGAAGCGAATCGAGAAACATTCGATCCGGCACATTGGTGTTGTAGCCCGCTTTGCTCGGGTGGTTGGCGAATTGGCTGTTAAAGTCGGCCAAAACGGGTGTAGTCGGTTCGTTTGTGCGGGACACGGTGGCCGTTGCGGCGGTGGCGGTATACGCCGCGCCCGCAGTGAATAGCGCGCCTGCAAGTGCAAGTAGCTTCATGCGATTCATAGCTCATTCTCCTAATAAATTGGTGAATCAAAAAGTTGAAAAACAAGGGGCAATTGAATTGGTGGTGTGTCGATCACCGTCTCGCAAACGGCTACCGAGCGATTTCAAACGTCCTTAACCACTCAAACGCACTTTTCAACTCAAACCGGACATCTCTTCAATACCTGCGGCGCAAAAACACCGTTTTTCAGGAGATATCTTCCAAAAAACGCTGTTTTTGCGCTGCAGGTATTTGATGTGCGCAGCACATTAAAATAGCGGATTCGCTTTATGTTGCGCATAGGCTTTGCTTGCCGCGCGGCTCACCCAAAAGAAACCACACCATGCAATTCATCTACACCATGAACGGGGTTACTAAAACCGTTCCGCCTAAGCGCGAAATTCTCAAAAACATTACGCTGTCGTTTTTCCCTGGCGCAAAGATTGGTTTGCTGGGCTTAAACGGCGCGGGCAAATCGACTGTGTTGCGCATCATGGCCGGAGTGGACACGGAATTTACCGGCGAAGCCCGGCCTGCGCCGGGCATTAAAGTGGGCTACTTGGAGCAAGAGCCTAAGCTGAACCCAAACCAAACCGTGCGCGAGGCGGTCGAGGAAGGCTTGGGCAGCGTAACCTCTGCTGCGAAGCGTTTGGACGAGGTGTACGCTGCCTACGCAGAGCCCGACGCGGATTTCGATGCGTTGGCCGCCGAGCAGGCTGAACTCGAAGCGATTATCGCCGCGGGCGATGGCCACAATACCGATCAGCAACTAGAAGTGGCGGCGGACGCTTTGCGCTTGCCACCGTGGGACGCGAAGATTGAGTTTCTCTCCGGTGGTGAAAAGCGCCGCGTGGCGTTGTGCCGCTTGCTACTTTCCAAGCCCGATATGCTGTTGCTCGATGAGCCGACCAACCATTTGGACGCAGAAAGCGTAGATTGGTTGGAGCAATTTTTAACCCGCTATTCCGGCACGGTAGTAGCCGTCACCCATGATCGCTATTTCTTGGATAATGCGGCGGAGTGGATTTTGGAGCTCGACCGGGGCGCGGGCATCCCGTGGAAAGGTAATTATTCCGATTGGCTCGATCAAAAATCCCAGCGCTTGAAAATGGAAGAATCCACCGAGTCTTCGCGCCAAAAAGCGCTCACTAAAGAGTTGGAGTGGGTGCGCCAAAACGCCAAGGGTCGGCAAGCAAAAAGTAAATCGCGTATCGCCCGCTTTGAAGAGCTATCGAGCGTGGAATATCAAAAACGCAATGAAACGTTGGAAATTTACATCCCTACCGGTGAGCGCTTGGGCAACCAAGTTATTGAGTTTCACGGCGTATCAAAAAGCTTTGGTGATCGGCTGCTGATTGATAACTTGAGCTTCCAAATTCCGCCGGGCGCAATTGTGGGCGTTATTGGGGCGAATGGCGTGGGTAAATCCACGCTTTTCAAGCTCATCATGGGCAAAGAAGAGCCCGATAGTGGCAAAGTCGTGCTGGGGAATTCGGTGCAAATCTCCTCAGTCGAGCAATCCCGCGAAGGCTTGCCGAACGATAAAAACGTGTGGGAAGCCATCTCGGGCGGAGCGGATATTTTGACCGTGGGCAAATACGAAATCCCTTCGCGTGCTTACATCGGCCGCTTCAATTTCAAAGGCGGCGACCAGCAAAAAATCGTGGGCCAACTCTCCGGCGGCGAACGCGGGCGGTTGCATTTAGCTGCTACGCTTATTTCGGGCGGCAATGTATTGCTGCTGGACGAACCCTCGAACGATTTGGACGTTGAAACCTTACGCGCGCTAGAGGACGCGTTGCTCGAATTCGCCGGCTCCGCGATTGTGATTTCCCATGATCGTTGGTTCTTAGATCGCATCGCCACGCACATCCTCGCCTGCGAGGGTGATTCCCAATGGAATTTCTTCTCTGGCAATTATCAAGAGTACGAAGCGGATAAGAAAAAGCGCTTGGGTGAAGAAGGCGCGAAGCCGAAGCGGGTGCGGTTTAAGAAATTGGCGTAGTACTTTTAGGGCACTTTTACAGGAGATAATCTTGGAAACGTGCCCGTTTTGCGCCGCAGGTATTTCGCTAAACATGGATGAATCGCGGAACGTGTAGCCTCACCCGCGTGCCACGCCTGCCACATTCGTGGCATAGTGTCTCCCATGAACTTGCTTTTGCAAATCCTAACGTTTCCGTTCAAAGCCATCGCGTTTGTGATCCTGCTTTTCTACGAGTGGGGCTGGGAGCCATTGGCGCGGTGGATTGGTCGGTTGGTGAGGTTTCGCTGGATGCGATGGCTGGAGCGGAAAATTCGCTACGCACCACCGTGGGCGGCCTTGGCGATTTTCTTAACGCCCACACTGGTGCTGCTACCTTTTAAGCTCGGCGCGCTGTGGCTGATTGCGCATGGTCAGAAGCTTTTAGGTGTAGCCGTAATTGCTGTCGCAAAAATTGTGGGTACAGCTTTCGTCGCGTGGATCTTTAAACTCACCCAACCCACTCTCATGCAGCTCACCTGGTTCGCGTGGGTGTATCCACGCGTGAAAGCCTGGAAAGACCGCTGGGTGAGCTGGATGAAAGCCACGCCCGTGTGGCGCGCAGCCTCGGCGATGAAGGCGAGCGTGAAGGCGTTGATTTCGCAGTGGCGGTCGAAACTTTTTTGACTGAACGCTTGCTGGGTGTTCGGGGCGCTATTTACCGCTTAGGCTCCACTTCCATACCCGACCGTTCGCGCCGTTTTCTGCACCTGCAAGGGTAGAGCCGCCGACGACAAAAAACGTATTGCCCACGCCAGCACCGGCTGTGCCGTGAACCGGCACGGGCAAATCGGGCCCGAACTGCCAAGCTTCGCCGCCTGCGATAAACACTTCGCTGCTCGCTTCCAGGCGTAACCCGCCATTGACGATTTCGCCACCCGCGATGATGAGCTGCTCGCCAACCACTGCGGCGGCGAAGCCACCACGCGCGCGGTTGATTGAGGGGCCGTTGCGCCAGGTTTCACTTACAGGATCGAAGATTGCTACGCTGCGTGTTTCGGGGCTGCGTCCAGCAATCACCCAAATTTCATCGAGATACGCCACGACTTGAGCATGATCCCGTTGTCGCAGCGGCACCTGCGGCGCAACAGTGCGCGCCCGCTGGCTAAGCAGATCTAGCACTTGCAAACTCCCGTCCGCGCCACCTACGTAGGCGCGACCATGAAGCACCGCTGCGTGACTGCCAAAAGAAGGTGCGAGCGTTGACACACGACTCCACGCACCTGTTGCAATATCGTACCGATACGCCGATTCGTTGGCCGCATACGCGCCACTGCCACCGGAGTAATACACCGCGCCCGCTGCGGCGAACGCGGCGAGATGATCGCGTCCGTTAGGAAGATCGGGCAGCCTCGTCCATGCGCTGCTTTGCGGGTCGAACACTTTGAACCCGCGCAAATCGCCGAACCCACCGAGCACATACACTTTGCCATCAAGCGCAGTCACCGCGTGCTCTGAAGAAAAAGGCGCGGACATCGCTGTGGTTTCGATCCACTGGCCCTGTGTTTGCGCAATGGGTTTTGAGGCAATACACGGTGCACCAGCGAGCCGCGTGAGCCGCTCGGCCACATGACTGCCTTGACCGAAACCGGGCAAGCGCGAGTCGTAGCGAATCCGCGCGCGGTTGCAGGATTCATATTCAATCTCAAGCGACCCCCAGGTGGCGCGTTCTACCTTTTTCGAATCAAACTGATCTCCGAAGCGCGTTCCTTTTGTAATGTAGAGTTCATTAAATTGAGCACCGAGCTGCGTGCGCTGGCCCACGCCCACTACATAGGCTTGGTTTCCCTGCCCATCGTAAGTAAACCAATATATAGAAACCAGATCGCCAGGCAATTCCTCGATCAACCAGCCCTCACCCGATCGCGAGGGAACGTACCACGCCCCACTTTTTGATTGCAGCCCTGCAAAAGCCCGTGCGCCCGAAGTGGGAGAAAGCGCTCGCGCGCCACTGCATTGGGTTTCGTCCACGGCGGTGAGGCGGGTGTACGTACGCTCGCCGTTTCCAAATTCTTTCGGGCCTGCGTACCTCACCCGCAGCGTGTTGCATCCGCTGGCTTCAAGTTGCAATGTGCCCCAGGTGGAAAGCCGAATTTTTGTTCCGTCGAACTTATCGCCGAACGCACCGCCTTGTGGTCGGTAGACAGTATCGAACTGTATCGTCGCCCCAGAGACGACTCCAGTGTCCCCAATTAGCCACGCTTGTTCACCCTCGATGTTGGTTGCGGGGTAGGTGAACCAGGTAGCCAGCGCCTTCCCATCTGGCAACATTTGCAACACGATGCCCTCACCGCTGCGCGCTGGGTCGTACCACGCTCCACTCAAGTGTGCGCCCGCCCAGCTTGAGGTGGAAATTTGGGCCGTTGCGCCATACGCAAAGCAGGTTAAAAACGCGCAGATGAGTCGGTAGGTATGTTTCATGATCGTCGACAGAAATGGGCAGAACGATATCGTTAGAATGCCATAAATCCGTTCAATCGAGAAATCACGTATCTTCGGATTGGTTTTGGGCGGTGCGAAACAATTTTCTATGCCCACGCCCAAAAAATCCCTGAATAAAAAAAACGTCTCTTCAGCAACCGACAATGGGTCGCCGCCCGCTATCCGCCTGCGCGGCGTGCGACAAAACAATCTCAAAAATTTAGACGTTGATTTCCCCCTTGGCGCGCTCACGGTAGTCACCGGTGTATCCGGTTCGGGGAAAAGCTCGCTCGTTTTCGATACGCTCTATGCCGAGGGCCAGCGCCGGTATGTGGAAACATTTTCGCCGTATGCGCGGCAATTTTTAGATCGGCTCGATAAACCGCAAGTCGATAAGATTGAAGGCGTGCCGCCCGCAATTGCGATTGACCAAACTAACCCGGTTCGCACTTCGCGCTCTACCGTGGGCACGATGACGGAAATCAACGATCACTTAAAGCTGCTCTTCGCCCGCGTGGCCCGGCTCTATTGCCAAGGCTGCGCCGAGGAAGTGAAGCGAGATTCACCCGAGGGTATTTACATAGACCTTAAAGCCCGCGCCCACAAGGCGGGCGATCCGCGCGTAATTGTTACGTTTCCAATTGCGGTGCCAGAAAATTTTTCTGAAGAAGAAATTACCCAATTTCTAAGCGCACAAGGCTACACCCGCACCCACAAGCGCGAGGGCGCAACGCTTTATGTGGTGCAAGATCGGTTTCGTTTGGGCACGACCGATCGCGCGCGCATCATGGAAGCGCTTGATGTGGCGTTGCAACGCGGACATGGGCAGTTGAGTGTGTTCGCGCAAGCCGATGACGGCGCTGAATCGGTCTGGGCTTACTCCGCTTCCCTCACCTGCGCGAATTGCAATATCACCTACACCACGCCCGTGCCTTCGACGTTTTCGTTTAACAACCCGCTTGGCGCGTGCGACACCTGCCGGGGTTTCGGGCGTGTCATCGGAATTGATTTTGGATTAGTCACCCCGGACGAGCGCAAAACGATCGGCGGCGGCGCAGTAAAGCCTTGGCAGACCGAGAGCTTTAAAGAGTGCCAACGTGATGTCGAAAAATACGCCGTACGCGATGGTATTCCGCTCGACACGCCGATTTCAGAGCTCTCGGCGACCGAAAAGCGCTGGCTGTTTGAAGGCGACCCCAAATTTGTAAGCTGGGATAAGAGCTGGCCGAAATATTGGTACGGCGTGCGCAACTATTTTGGCTGGCTCGAGGGCAAAGCCTATAAGATGCACATCCGCGTGTTGCTTTCGAAATATCGAGCGTATACGCCCTGCGGTGCGTGCGATGGCGCGCGGCTTAAGCCTGCCGCGCTCAACTTTCGTTTAGGCGAAGAAAAAGCCTCATTTTCAGGGAGATATTTGCCAAAACATGTGCTTTTTACGCCGCAGGTATTGAGCCAATTACCTGGTTTATCCATTCACGATTTAATGGGGCTACCCATTTCTGATCTGTACAAGTTTTTCACCACCGTTGCGCTACCGAAACCACTCGATGAAGCCACCGATTTAGTGTTGGGCGAAATTCGTGCTCGGTTGGGTTTCTTATGCGATGTGGGCTTAGCTTATCTCACGCTTGACCGCCAATCCCGCACGCTTTCAGGCGGCGAAGTGCAGCGGATTAACTTAACCACCGCCTTGGGCACATCGCTCACGCACACGCTTTTCGTGCTCGATGAACCGAGCATTGGCTTACACCCACGGGATATGGAGCGCGTAATCGGCGTGATGCAAAAGTTGCGCGCGCAAGGCAACACGCTCGTAGTGGTGGAGCACGACCCGCAAATCATGTTCGCGGCAGACCGCTTGCTCGATATTGGTCCGGGCCCTGGTGAACGCGGCGGTGAAATTGTGTTCGACGGTGCACCACACGCCTTGCTCAGCGCAAAAACATCCCGCACCGCAGAGTATTTACTCGGACGCGCACGCATCACGCGCAAACCACGCGCCGTGAACGCGAGTGAGTCCGCCTGCATCTCGCTCAAAGGCGTGCGCGAAAATAATTTGAAAGCGATTACCGTCGCATTCCCGCTACGTGCGCTGGTATGCATTACCGGCGTTTCCGGCTCTGGCAAATCTACGTTGGTGCAAAACGTACTCGTGCCCGCACTCTACAAAGCGAAAGGCAAATCCACCGAAACACCGGGCACGTATGATATGTTGCTCAACCACCAATTGGTTGATGATGTGGTGTTTGTGGACCAAACGCCGATTGGTAAATCCTCCCGCTCGAACCCCGCAAGCTTCGTAGGCGCATGGGATGCCGTGCGCGCGATTTACGCGAAATCCCCGCTCGCCATTGAGCGCAAATACACTGCGGGCACGTTTAGCTTCAATGCGGGTACGGGACGTTGCCCCGTGTGTAGCGGCACCGGTTTTGAGCATGTGGAGATGCAGTTTTTATCGGACGTGTATCTGCGCTGTGCCGATTGCGATGGCACGCGCTTTCGCAGCGAAATTAGGGAGCTTTCTGTTGAAGGCAAAAGTATCAGCGATGTGCTGGCGCTTACCGTTACCGAAGCGCTCGCCCACTTTTCCAAGATTAAAGGCGGGGCGGAAGTGTTGCGCACTTTGCAGCCGCTGGCCGATGTCGGCTTGGAATATTTGCGGCTAGGGCAACCTGTGCCAACGCTTTCAGGCGGTGAAGCGCAGCGCTTGAAATTAGCGGGGCATTTAGCGGAAAGCGTAGGCGGCAAATCGATTAGCGCGCTGCCCAAACGCATCGCTGCGCAGGATGCGAGCGCACCGCGTGGAAAACTTTTTGTATTCGACGAGCCGACCACGGGTTTGCATTTCGACGACATCGCAAAGCTTTTAGGTGCGTTTGATAAGTTACTCGATGCAGGGCATTCATTGCTTGTTATCGAACATAACCTAGATGTAATTGCTGCGTCCGATTGGTTGATTGATTTGGGGCCGGAGGGCGGCGCGGGCGGCGGCGAGGTGATGTGCGTCGGCACGCCCGAGCAAGTGCGTGCCCATGTTGCTTCGCACACCGGCAAAGCGCTGGACGATTACGACGCAAGCTTCAAAAGGCTTGCTCGCGAAATAAAAGAGCCGCGCGCTGCCTATCAAATCACACCGCAAGGCTCGGGCGCAATCAAGATTCATCATGCGCGCGAAAACAACTTAAAAAATGTGAGCGTGGATATCCCGCACAAGGGCTTCACAGTGATTACTGGGCCTTCGGGTAGTGGTAAGAGTACCCTCGCGTTTGACATTGTGTTTAACGAGGGCCAGCGCCGGTATTTAGAAAGTTTGAACGCTTATGCACGGCAATTTGTACAGCCCGCTGCACGCCCCGAGGTGGATGCGATTTATGGCATTCCGCCCACCGTTGCCATTGAGCAGCGTACCTCGCGCGGTGGACGTAAAAGCACGGTCGCCACGCTCACTGAGATTTACCATTTCTTGCGGCTGCTGTGGATGAAATTAGGCACGCAATACTGCCCGAAATGTGATGTACCGATTTCACCGCAAAGCGCTGATGCCATTGTGAGTGCTTTGCTCAAAGCCCATAAAGGCAAAGCGGTATCAGTGCTCGCGCCGTTGGTGATTGCCCGCAAGGGCTATTACACCGATTTAGCAAAGTGGGCGAAAGCAAAAGGTTTTGCCAACTTGCGCGTGGATGGCGCGCTATTACCTACCGCCGCCTGGCCACGCCTTGATCGTTTTATGGAACACACCATCGAGCTGCCGGTTGCCGATGTGGTGGTGAGCGCGGCCAACGAAATAGGATTACGCAAAGCCGTGGCTGATGCACTGGAGCACGGCAAAGGGGTTTTGCACGCACTGCCTGCGGGGGCCACGGCGGTGCAGGTGTACTCCACTAAGCGCGCGTGCAGTACGTGTAACGCAAGCTTTGCCGAGCTTGACCCTCGAATGTTTTCGTTCAATAGTAAGCATGGCTGGTGCCAAGGCTGTCAAGGCACAGGCTTATCGCTGGGTGGATTTCGTCGGGACGACGAAGTGAGCGAGGAAAATATTGACCGCGTACTTGATGCCCATTTGGACGGACTTGATGAAGAAGTTGGATGCGAAATATGTGAGGGCGCGCGATTGAATCCTATCGCCCGTGCAGTGCGTTTGCGGGAGCAAGCCTTGCCAACGCTTACGAAAAACGCGGTAAATGATGTTGCATTGTTTTTCAATGATTTCGCCCTCGATGCGCGGGAAACCGCGATTGCTCGTGATGTGATAAGCGAAGTGCAATCTCGGCTGCAATTTTTAAAGGAAGTCGGATTGGGCTACCTCTCGTTGGATCGTAGCGCGCCTACGCTTTCGGGCGGCGAGGCCCAGCGCATACGGCTCGCGGCGCAGCTTGGCAGCAATTTACAAGGTGTGGCATACGTGCTCGATGAGCCTACGATTGGGCTCCACCCGCGCGACAACGAAATATTGCTAAATGTGTTGGAAAAGCTCGAAGCCAAAGGCAATACGCTAATTGTGGTGGAGCACGATGAAGACACTATTCGCCGTGCCCACCACGTGATCGATCTAGGTCCCGGTGCTGGCGTGCGCGGTGGCGAAATTGTGGCTCAGGGCACAGCAGCACAACTGGCGAAAAATAAAAATTCACTCACGGGTTTGTATTTACGCAAACCCTTGCAACACCCGCTGCAGCTCTATCGCAAAGTTCCCAAAAACCACCCCATGATTGAAGTGGCGGGGGCGACTTTAAACAATCTACAAAAAGCGACTGCCCATTTTCCGCTTGAGCGGCTAACGGTGGTCACCGGTGTTTCGGGTTCAGGAAAAAGTACATTGGCTCGGGATATTTTGTTTGCGAATGTGCAGAGTATCCGCGCTCAAAAAGGCGAGCCGTTCGTGCCTACCCCTAAGCCACAAAAAGGGCCTACGCAAAAAGGGCTGAAAGTGCGCGCAGCCGCGAAAAAAGTTGAAGTGATTGTTCCCAGTGCCCCGAAAAATAAGCTTCAAATCGTGGGTGCGGTGTCCATTACAGGGCACGAGCCTGTTGATCGTATTTTAGAAGTGGATCAAACGCCGATTGGCAAAACCCCACGCTCGTGCCCGGCCACCTACATTGGTTTCTGGGACAACATTCGCCGCATTTTTTCTGAAACTACAGAAGCAAAAATGCGCGGCTGGACGACTGGGCGGTTTTCATTCAATACCAAAGGCGGGCGCTGCGATGCCTGCGATGGCCAAGGTGTGAAGACCATCGAAATGAGCTTTTTGCCAGATGTGAAATTAGGCTGTGATGTGTGCGGCGGTGCGCGGTTCAATAGCGAAACGCGAGATGTGAAATGGCGAGGCAAATCCATTAGCGATGTGTTGCAGATGGAAATCGATGAAGCGGTGCCGTTTTTTGAAGCCCATCCCTCGATTCATCATCCACTTAAATTGCTACAAGATGTAGGTTTAGGCTACCTCACGTTGGGGCAACCGAGTCCGACACTTTCTGGGGGCGAGGCACAGCGGATTAAGCTTGTAACCGAGCTCGCGAAAGTGAAATCGCTCATGAAGAGCGAGGGTGAGAAGAAAACGCGGGCCGCCCGCATGGTGAATCCGCACACACTCTACGTGCTCGATGAGCCGACGGTGGGCTTACACATGAACGATGTAGAAAAGTTGATCCGCGTGTTGCACCGATTAGTGGATGCAGGGAATACCATCGTTCTCATCGAGCACAACTTGGATGTCATGGCCGAAGCAGATTGGATAATTGATATGGGACCGGAGGGTGGCACCGGAGGTGGGCGCGTGGTGGTCGAAGGCGATGTAGAAAGAGTAGTGGCTGCGATGGCGAAAAGTCATACCGGACGTGTGATGGCGGAGTTTTTAAAGGACCGTCGAGCCCCATGACCATCAACCACGGACGTAGGAGATTTCTTGCCGCCAGCGCGGTCACGGCAGCAACAGCACGGGCCGGTGCAAACCCAGATCAACCCGTGCTATTAGCCTTTGCGCCTGCCGCTTTTGACGCCCGCGAAGACCGGGTAACACTCTGGGCCAGCGCATCCGAAAGCATGGCGCTTTTGGTGCGTTGGCGCGTGGCGGGGAAGGCGACGTGGAACGACGGGCCGCCGCTACGCCTCGACGACCGCAACGATACGACCGGCGCGGTCACGTTAGCGGGCTTGCCCGAAGATGCAGCGATCGAGTATCAATTTGTACATGCCGAATCGCGTGCGGTGGCTAGCACCATCGCACGCTGCAAAACATCAGCTGTGTCGGATAAAAAGCCGAAACCGTTTCGTTTTGTGTTTTCTGCGGATTTAGAAGAAGCGTACAAGCCCTTTCGTATTTTCGACGCGATGGCAGATGTAAAGCCCGATTTTGCTTTGCTTTTGGGCGATACGATTTACGCCGACCACCCGAAGCGCGAGTTCTCCGCCACAACGCCGCACTACCGGCGTAAGTACGCCCGCAATCGTGCCGATCCATCGTTCCAACATTTTCTTTCGCGCCACACCACGTACACAATCTGGGACGACCACGAAATCGAAAATGATTGTCACGGTGGTCACCCTGCACTGGCGCTCGCTCAGCGGGTGTACCGCGAATACTGGCCTTGTGAAAGCGTAACGCCTGATGGCTTGTACCGCAGTTTTTTGTGGGGCGGTGCGCACTTCATTGTGTTAGATACCCGAAGCTTTCGCAGCCTACACGGGCAGGCAGACGACGCGAATAAAAGCATGCTGGGCGCGCTGCAAAAAAAGTGGCTCTTTGCCGCGCTGCAATCGCAACGTGCGGCGTTTACCTTCATCATCACCTCGGTGCCGTTTCAAGGCGGCGGACGCGATACTTGGGGTAGCTATAAAAGCGAGCGCCAAGAAATAGAGTTGTTTCTAAAGCGCGAAGGCAAGCGCGGCGTGGTGTTCCTAACCGGCGACTACCACCTCGGGCGCGATTGGTCTCGCCCAGAAGCCGGTTATTACGAATTTATGGCCGGCCCCTTGGCCTCATTTACGATGTATGGCCGTGAGCCCGCCGCGCGCGAACGCTACGCGAAAGCCGGTACGTTTCACTATGGCGATGGCGCAAATTTCGCGGTAGTCGATGTGGATTGTGCCAACGGATTTTTCAATATTTCGTGGCTTAATTCGCGGGGCGTAGCGCTAGGGGAGCGGATTGTGCGCGCGTAATTTCGTTGAACTTATCCGATGAAAATGCTTCATACTTTAGCTAACTTAAATCAAATACGGGAGCTTTTAATGGATCACCTCACCGCATTGCGCGATCACGATGCACCGTTGTCAGACGTTCTGGCGGTACTTAATAATCGTCAACGGGAAAGTCGGCGTGCTGTGATGCGCGCTTTCGTAGGCGTAAGCGTGATGGGATCGCCGGTTGCAAGTTACGCTGCCTGCTCGGTTATTCCGACCGAAACCGGCGGCCCTTTCCCTGGCGATGGAACGAACGGACCGAATGCGCTCACAACGAGCGGCATCGTGCGCAGCGATATGCGCTCCGATTTCGGTGGTATCGGGAGCTCGGTGGCTGCGGGCATCCCAGTTACGGTTCGTTTGCAGTTGGTAAATGTCGACAATAACTGTGCACTGTTGCCTGGTTACGCGTTGTATTTGTGGCATTGCGATGCCGCAGGCAACTATTCGCTTTACAGCACTGCTTCGGGGCACAACTACTTGCGCGGGGTGCAAGCGGCGGATTCAACGGGAACAGTTACGTTCACCACGGTGTTTCCTGGCGCTTACTCTGGGCGCTATCCACACATGCACTTTGAGATTTTCAAGTCGGTCGCGCAAGCGAGCACGGGCAGCAACGCCGTGCGCACCTCGCAGCTCGCGTTGCCAGAAACTACCTGCCGTGAAATTTACACGGCGAACGCTGCGACCTATCCAGGGAGCCTAACCAATCTTGCCGCTACACCGCTTGCGCGCGATGGTATTTTTTCCGATGGCTCGTCGCTGCAATTGGTTTCGATCACGGGCAGCGCAGCCCAAGGCTATGTGGCCACGCTAAGCATTGGCATCTCCGCGGGTGTCGGCGTGGGCACCGCACCAGGTACGGCCTCTCAGCGGGTCACCGCGATTGAGTTCTACAACACCACGCTCGATCACTATGTGGTGATTAGTGATCCTGCAGAAGCGGCAACTATCGATTCCGGAGGAGCGGGGCCAGGATGGTCGCGCACGGGCACAACCTACCCGCTTGATGCGCCGCCGGCCACCGGATCAATCCCCGTCTACCGGTTTTATGGCTCGGTAAACCCCGGCCCGAATAGCCATTTCTACACCACGAGTGAGGAAGAAAAAGCCGCACTCATCGCATTGGCTGCAAAAACTCTGGTAAGCGAAAAGCGCTGGAACTATGAGGGCGTAGGGTTTCAAGCGGGCGTGGCGAGCAATGGTGCGTGCCCACAATCGCTCGTTGGCCCTTCCTATTCGGTGCCGGTGTTTAGGCTCTACAACAACGGCTATCCTATCAAAGATGCAAACCATCGCTATGCGACCTCTACCGCGATTGTGCAAGAGATGGTAGCCAAAGGCTGGAAGCTCGAGGGCGTCGCGTTTTGCGCGATGAGTCAGTAGGTTCGCGCTAAATGTCGCAACGCTCAATCTCGTGTTTTAACTGCCAATCGGATCTCATGTTTTCCCGCGCGTACGTACCACTGCCCGTGCGCGCGCTTGCGTTCGTAGGGCGTGCGATGGTGGGGAAAAGTTTGGCGTGGCCCGGCAACATTTGCAAGCGCTGCGCTCCGCGGTTGTGGAGCGTCGCCATTGCGCTCGTAGTGATCTGCGGCGCTGCCGCTGTGTTCGTTCTAGGTTAAAACCGAGTAATACCTGCGGCGTAAACTTGGCGTTTTTCAGGAGATATCTCCAAAAAAATATCTTATTTACGCCGCAGGTATTTTTAGTTTTTATTCTGTTGTTCGTGCGCCAAACCTGCGCCACGCCTATCGAGATTTGCGTCTTCTTCAAAGATGTTTTGCAGTTCCGCGCGCGCGGTTTTCGAAACATCAATCAACCGCTTTTCATCCCGGAAAATAGCCTCTTGCCTGTCGAGCAACGCGATGTCGTGCTCCACAAACGTAGCCAGTGTTGCATCTACACGCGCGGCATCGGCATCGAATGCGCTCAAGACCGAGCGGGCAAGCTCTACGCTGGCGGCGAACGTTTCCCGCTCAATGTGGTGCACGCCCAATTCGCGCAATTCCAGCAAATGCGTGCGATTACGCGCGCGGGCGAAAATTTTGAGGTTTGGAAAGTGCTTTTGGGCGGTGCGCACGATGCTAAGCGCTGCGGCCATGTCGTCCACACACACGACCAAAACCTTCGCATCGTGGGCTTTTGCCGCACGCAACAAATCAAGCCGCGTGGCGTCGCCATAGTAAATTTTGTTGCCAAATTTGCGGATTGAGTCGACTGCATCGGGGCTGGCATCAAGCGCGGTGAAGGCGATGCTGCGCAAATTGAGCACCCGGCCCACAATTTGCCCCACCCGCCCGAAGCCCGCAATGATTACAGGTTTTGCTGGGTCGTCAATCCGATCAAATGGCGCGTCTTCCTCGCCGCGCGTGATCCACGGCGTGAGGATGCGGTCGTTCAGGATCCAAAGTAGAGGCGCAAACACCATCGTGAGCACGACCGCAATATTCAATAGTTCAGCTTGATTTGCTGTCAATATTTTCGATGATTGCGCAGCGGTGAACAGCACAAACGCGAATTCTCCGCCCACAGCGAGCGCAAGCGCTTGCGGGCGGGCGATTGCATCGGCAGCGTGGGTGATGAACCGTCGGGCGAGATAAAACACGATGGCTTTGATCGCCAAAATGCCGAGCGCGAGCGAGAACACGATCGCGGGTTTTTCCGCGAGTAATTTCAAGTTCATGCTCATGCCCACCGCCATGAAAAAAAGCCCAAGCAGCAGCGTTTCGAATGGTTCAATTGAAGCTTCCAACTCGTGGCGGAACTCTGAATCTGCAAGCAACACGCCTGCCACAAACGCACCTAACGTGGCAGACAAACCGACCTTGGTCATGAGCCACGCCAAGCCTACGGTGGTGAGTAGCGCCGCCGCCGTGAAAATTTCGTGCGTACCAAATCTTGATGCGAAGCGAAACAGCAAATGTAAGATGGGTCGACCCAGCAGGATCACCGCTACAAGCGTTGCCAGGGCGGGCCAGCCTGGTGCTGTCGTGCCTTCAGCAGGCGAGCCTAGCAACGCCACCGCGGCGAGAATTGGAATCACGCTTAAGTCTTGAAACAAGCTCACAGCGAAGGCTTCGCGCCCGTACGTGCTGTCAAGCTCATTTCGCTCCGCGAGTGCAGGGAGCATGAATGCGGTGGAAGTCATCGTGAGGGCAACGCCTACGATAAGCGCTGCGCTCACGCTCAAACCCAACGTCCACGCTATGCCTGCCAACACGGCTCCACAGGTAAAAAACTGCATTGCACCCAGCCCGAATACCGATGCCCGCAAAGCCCAAAGCCGCTCACGTTGTAGCTCGAGCCCGACTAAAAACATGAGCAGCGCCACGCCAAACTCGGCCGTGTGCAAAATCGCTTCAGGCTCGTGCACGATGCCCACGACCGACGGTCCGATTAACACCCCGGCGACCAAATAGCCGAGCACGCTGCCCAACCCAAGTTTGCGAAAGAGCGGAACGAAAAGCACCGCAGCGGCCAAGAGCGCGGTGACTGTAGCGAGAGAATTCATCTCTGGATTGTAAACAGGGCTGTTTTTTGAGGAGATAAATCGTAAAAGAGTCCCGTTTTACGCCGCAGGTATTTGGGTGAAGATCCGTTGAATATCAGTTTTGTGGAAGGTCTGGTGAGCCGGCATTTTTGGCACTGCTCTGCGTAACGCGGCCACCTACTCGCAGCCAATCATTTCAATGCGGGGGCATGTAAAGAGCGGCGATCCGTTCGCCAGTAACAGGTTCCGTTTTTGCTCCAACACAGAAATGCGTGCAAGCGAAAAACGTGACCTGCGCGCAGGCGATGGGACGGTTCCGTAAATGCAATTAGCGTTTCAAAGTGATCGCTTTTTTTGAGAAAAATACGGCAAGATCGCGTCTGCAACCAAATACCTCACACTCGCGCCTTCATCGATCATCGCTCGAATTTTCGTCGCGGAAATATCCAGCGCAGTCACCGTTACTGAAACGATAGCGCCGGCGCGCTTGGTGCGAATGGCGACCTGCGGCGCGTTCGTGCAGAAGTGGGTTTGAAAAAGAGTATTGAGCGCTTCAGGCAATTGTGAAGCGATCTCGAAACCGGGTCTCGCTACGAGCGCGATGTGGGCGAGCTTGAGAATTTCTTCCCAGCGATGCCACTTATGCAAACCTAAAAACGCATCCGCCCCGAGGATCAATACCTGCGGCGCAAAGTCGGCATTTTCTACGGTAAATCGCTCTAACGTTTCGACGGTATAGCTCGGCGTGATTTTGTGGGCTTCGCTCGCATCGACCACGAACCGCGCGTTGCCCGCGATGGATTTACGACACATGTCTAGGCGCTGCTCAGGCGAAAACATTGGAGCGCTTCGGTGAGGTGGGATACCGGAGGGGATGATTCGTATGGTTTTTAGATCAAGGGCATCGGCCACTTCCTCGGCAATACGCAAGTGCCCAATATGGATTGGATCAAAGGTACCGCCGAGGATGCCGAAAGGTTCGCTCATCGCTGACATTGAGTACAGTAAAACGTGGCCCGCCCGCTGTGGCGCATGAGCCTAATCGGTGCCGAGCAGGATTTGCAGGGATCTCCTTCGCGGCCATACACGAAATAATGCAGTTGAAACGCGCCGGGCTCGCCTTCGCTGTTTACAAAATCGCGCAGCGTGGAGCCGCCCGCCGCAATAGCCTCCGCGAGGATGGTTTTGATCGTATCCGCGAGCCGGTCGCAGCGTGCCGCGCTCACCCGCTTGGCCGGGCGGTTTGGGTGAATGCCAGCGCGAAAGAGGGATTCATTGGCGTAAATATTACCAACGCCGACCACGATGTGATTGTCCATGATGGCTACTTTTATGGGCGCGTTGCGGTTACGAAATGCATCATGCAGCGTTTTCCCGCTGAACGCATCGGTTAAGGGCTCGGGGCCAAGCGCATCGAGTAGAGGGTGGGAGTTTTCGCCCGCGAGCCAGTGCAAAGAACCAAAACGGCGCGGATCGTTGTAGCGCACCAGCGTGCCATCGTCGAACATCCACTCCACATGATCGTGGGTTTTTCGCGCCGGTTGGCTGTTGCGGTAAATCCAAAAGCTGCCCGTCATACCCAAATGCGCAAGCAACGTGCCCCGATCAAACCGAAAAAGCAGGTACTTACTGCGCCGGTCAATATTTTTAAGCAAGGCCCCTTCTAAATCTCGCTTTTGGGCAGCGGGAATTGGCCAACGTAGACGCGGCTCGTGTACCGTCGCCTCGGCCAGCCGCTTACCTGCTAACGCGGTATCGAGCCCACGGCGAACGGTTTCTACTTCGGGAAGTTCCGGCATGTGCTTAAGGGAACCAATTGGCGCGGCGCGGTTTCAAAAACAAAAGTGTATCCTTGCGGCCATGAAACAAATATTAATTTTGGGGGCAACGTTTGGCTTAAGCGCCGCGTTCGCACAATTGCCACCTGCAGCGCAATCACCGGAGCTCTCTCGCATTCAGCGATTTGGTCCCGGCGCACTGCGCGACAATGCCCCGCCGAATCTGCGTAGCCAAGTCATAGGTGATTTAGTTAAAGTATTGTTGGAAGCCGAGCTGATGGCCGCCGCGGGTGCGCGCACGGACGCGGCGTTGCGCTACGCCGTGGTGGCCCGCGTAAGCGACGACCCGGCCGTAGCGCAGCGAGCTTCCGAGCTAGCCGCGCTATCGGACAACTTGCCGTTAGCGCGGGAAATGGCCAGGCGTTGGAATGAGTTGGATGCAGGCAGCGCGCGCGCGCGGGAAGTGTCCGCGGCACTCGCCATGGCCGAAACGGATGTCGGGCGCTCGCTCGATTCGCTCCTCGCAACGCTGCCTGGCGAACGCATCGCCCGAGGAAAAGCGGTGGTGGAGCTGGCGCGAACGCTTGTGCGTTCGCGGGATCGAACGCAAGCGGTGAATGTAATGCGGGCGTTGGCGGCTCGCGAAAAAACAGCACCTGCGTATTTGGGGTTGGCGATTTCAGAATTTGTGGTCTCGCTCCCAACCCAAGATACCCGCGCGGCACGTGCCCAGCAAGACCTGAGCGCTGCAACGGCCGCCCTAATCCAGTCGCTTGTGCTTGACCCTGCATATAGTGCCGCTGCGGCCATGCGTGCAGAGCTAATTTCTCGGGCAGAACCCAAGGCGGGGCGGGATTACGCGCTGGATTTTTTGGGCCGCTATCCACAAGCGCATGAAGTACGCGGTTTTTACGCAAGCAGCTTGGCCGACACGGGAGACTTCAAAGAAGCACGGGCGCAATATCTTCAGCTTACCAAGGTAGACGATGAAAAGACGCGTGCAGAGGCGCAGCTCGCCGCCGCCGCTTACGCCGTGCGCTTAAAAGAATTCACCACCGCCGAAAATGAGCTCGAAACGCTCGCTGGTAACACGCTGGTAAACGCCGATACGATCCGGCTCTATCGCGGGCAGGCGGCGGAAGGATTGGCGCAAAACACACAGGCGATTGCCCATTGGCGTGCTATATCGAAGGAGGCGCGTTTCTGGAAAGAAGCGCAGTGGCGCATTGGCAATGTGATGGCCAAAAGTGGCCAGATTAGCGAAGCCCGGCTCTTCTTAGAAGAACAGCTACTTGATGATGAAGCCGATGCAGAAGTGCGCGTCGCCATCGTGCAGTCGCACGCAAGTTGGTTGCGCGAAAACAATCAACTGCAAGCGGCGTTTGACGTGCTCTCAGCGGGGATGGAAGCGCACGCCGACAACGCGGACTTGCTATACGATAGCGCGATGTTGGCCGAACGGTTAAAAAAATTAGACGTGATGGAGCGGTTATTTCGACAAGTGATCGCGTTGCGACCTGATAGTGCAGCGGCGTACAACGCGCTCGGGTTTTCGCTGGCCGAGCGTAATGTAAACATCGCCGAAGCACGGCGCTTGCTGGATCGGGCTATTGCGCTCGCACCCGATGATGCGGCGATTATGGATTCGGTTGGCTGGGTGGCGTTTCGTGAAGGCAAGCTGGCCGAAAGCGAACAATGGCTGCGCCGTGCCTACGAGAAATTTCGTGATGGCGAAATCGCGGCGCACTTGGCGGAAGTGCTAGTTGCGCAAAACCGTCGCGACGAAGCCAAGCGGATATTGGACGGTCATGGGGACAAAAGCGCGAACGGACAACTGGTGCGCGATGCGCTAAAGCGTTTTTTTAATCAATGAACGCGGGCTTGTTATGCGGCGCTCGCTGCGCGGTATGTTGCTGCATGCTCGTATTAACGGGGTGCGCTCATTTTGAGCAATTTTTTGGGAGATATTCTGAAAAGAACGCCCAAATTGCGCCGCAGGTATTGATCGCTAGCGTACCGAAATCGTTCCAGCTCTCAGGGCGGGTATCTATCGCCTGGGAAGCGCAGCGCTGGATTGGCGTGATTGACTGGGATTACGCGAATGCCATTGAAACGCTTTCGCTCTCCCTTGCTGGGCAAGATTTTGCGCGCTTTGAGCGCTACGAGGGGCGGGCTCGGGCTCGGCTTGTAAATGGGCAAACGTTTGAAGAAAACTCCTGGAGTGAGCTGTCCGCGCGCGCGATTGGTGTGGGCTTACCGTTCGACCTCGCGCCCTACTGGGTGCGCGGGCTGCCAGCGCCTGGGGCGGATGTTTCCGAGCGCGGTACCGATGTTTTCACCCAGCGTGAATGGATCGTAAGTACCCTTGAGCGTGACGAGCGCGGTCATCCAAAACGCATGCGCTGGCAGCGTAAAAGCGTAAGCCTCACCTTGGTGATTGACGCATGGAACGAACGCTAGTCGTCCCCGCGCCGGCAAAAATAAATTTGTTTTTGCATGTCGTGGGGCGGCGCGACGATGGCTACCACCTGCTCGAATCGGCAATGAGCTACGTACGGTTCGGCGATACGCTCACGCTCGTCAGTCGCGACGATGGGGTGATTGAAATGTCCACTCCTACACCGGGAGTTCCACCGGAGACTGACTTATCGATACGGGCCGCTCGTGCGCTACGCGCGGTGGCGCGCAAGCCCAATCTTGGTGTATCCATTTCCCTTGAAAAACGGATCCCGATGGGGGCTGGTCTGGGCGGAGGTAGCTCGGATGCTGCCAGCGTAATTCTCGCGCTGAATAGGCTGTGGGGGCTAAATCTATCGCGCGTCGAGCTCATGAAAGTAGGCGTAGCGCTTGGTGCTGATGTGCCATTTTTTATTTTCGGCCGCGCGGCTATCGCGCGCGGGATTGGAGAAAAATTATCAGCCTGTTCTATCCCTGTGGCCCCTGTTTGGCTAACTAAGCCGCCGGTGCTGGTACCAACGCCTAGCATCTTCATACAGCCTGGGCTCAAGCGCAATTACCGAACCCTCGCTGTCGATGCGTTACCGCTCAATGCTGGAGAAAACGCGCTTCAGCTGATCGCGGAAAGCCTTTATCCCGAGATTGCCAAAGCGCGCCAACAATTTGGTGATGCAGCCCGCATGACAGGCTCGGGTGCGGCGGTGTTCACGTTAACCCGTCCGCCACCGAGTTCAGATTGGCACATTTCCACACAACTGCTCCCGCGCCACCCGCTCGCCCACTTTACGAGCGACTAAGTTTCGGGTTATACTAGGGGGCTATGTGGGGTGTTAGCTCAGCTGGTAGAGCAGCGGACTTTTAATCCGTTGGTCGTGGGTTCGAATCCCGCACGCCCTACCACATATTTCGTTGTAAATCGTTTTAAATAAAAGGCTTAACCTCGGTTGAGCCTTTTTCATTCCGGCATGGTCTAGCC
Organism: Betaproteobacteria bacterium; assembly: GCA_031376405.1. Taxonomy (GTDB): domain Bacteria; phylum Pseudomonadota; class Gammaproteobacteria; order Burkholderiales; family Casimicrobiaceae; genus JANMDS01. The sequence continues at coordinate 11,562 of JANMDS010000156.1, read as the reverse complement.
CAAAAAACCTGCGGCGCAAAAACGGCATTTTCTAGGAGATATCTCCCAGAAAATGCGATTTTAATTGTCCTATTTATGCTTGCGTGCGCCACGATGAGCGCGCGTGCATTCAATCGTGCATTTTTCTATAAGCGTGATTATAATTAGTTCGTTGGCAAAACTAATCCCGATTCAGGGGTTCAATTGGCGGCAAAATCGAACGCGCCGTGCACGGCGTATCCAAGGAGACGAAATGAAATTGAATCAACATATAGCAGCAGCGGTTGTGGGCGCGTTGTCGTTTGGCGTCGCCGCGCAAACGATTGGCGTGAGCTGGTCAAATTTTCAAGAAGAGCGCTGGAAGACCGACGAAGCCGCCATTAAGGCCGAGCTCTCTAAGTCCGGCGCAACTTACATCAGCGCCGATGCCGGTGGTTCGCCAGAAAAGCAGCTGGCCGACATAGACAGCCTTATTTCGAAAGGCGCTAAAGCGCTGATCATTTTGGCGATGGACAAAGATGCGATTTTGCCCGCTGTAAACAAAGCCAATCAGCAGAAGATTCCCGTGGTTGCTTACGATCGTCTGATCGAGGCGCCAGGTGTTTTCTACATCACATTTGATAACGTAGAAGTTGGCCGCATGCAAGCGCGCGCGATTTTGGCTGCCAAGCCGAAAGGCAACTACGTAATGATTAAAGGTTCGCCTACCGACCCGAACGCAGACTTTTTGCGCGGCGGCCAACAAGAGGTCATTGATGCAGCGGTGAAAAAAGGCGACATCAAGATTGTGGGTGAAGAGTACACCGATGGTTGGAAGCCAGAAGTTGCTCAGAAAAACATGGAGCAAATTATCACCAAAACGGCTGGCAAGATTGATGCAGTTGTTGCGTCAAACGACGGCATGGCCGGGGGCGTAGTGGCTGCGCTTACCGCCAAAGGGATGAAGGGTGTGCCAGTGTCTGGTCAGGATGGCGATCACGCTGCATTGAACCGCGTAGCGATGGGTTCACAAACCGTGTCGGTATGGAAAGATGCGCGCGATTTAGGTAAAGATGCGGCGGCGGCTGCAGTAGCGCTAGCCAAGGGCGGTAAAGTTGTTGGCGCAACGACTTGGAACGGTGGCGCCAAGAAAATGGCCATGCAAGTGCAATTCCTGAAGCCGGTTGCTATCACTAAAAGCAATTTGGATGTGGTGTTGAAGGCCGGCTGGATTAAGGCCGAAGCGCTTTGCAAAGGTGTTGATAAAGCAACTGCCCCTGCGGGCTGCAAGTAAACGAATTCGCGAATTTCGCAATTTGTAAGTCGAAGTAAAGAGTGATTGGCATCTCTAGATGCCAATCACTCCGCGTCACGCTTGCGTATTCACGCAAGCGCAAGTTTTTCTTTCCCATCTTGCACCCAAAATTGAGATCGCAATCGCCATGAGTCCGATGTTGAATTCTTTGCGCCAAGCCTCTATCGATTGGCGCCTCGTTTTGATGGCTGGCGTGCTAATAGTGATCGCTGTTGTTTTCAACGTATTGTCAGGCGGTGTATTTCTTTCTCCTGAAAACCTCTACAACATCGCGCAACAAACCGCTGTTGTAGGCATCGTAGCCGCAGTCGCAGTGTTGGTGATTGTGGCCCGCCACATCGATCTGTCCGTTGGCTCTGTGATGGGTTTTGTTGGCGTTTTAATCGCCACGCTCATGTATACATTCAATTGGTCTTGGCCTGCCGCCGCCCTTGCAGGGCTTGCCGCAGCGATCGCTACGGCCATGTACCAGGGCGCGCTCACTGCAATGTTAGGTGTACCTTCGTTTGTGGTCACTCTCGGTGGACTCATGTCGTTTCGCGGTGCGGCATTTTTGGTTGCTGACGGCAAAACACAGCCTGTAAACGACGCATTTTTTCAACGACTCGGTGGCGGTTTTGATGGTGCGGTGGGCACCACCACGAGCTGGGTCATCGCAGCGGTAATGTGTGGGCTGCTCCTGTTGGGCGTTCTCAACCAACGGCGTGCTAAGTCGCGGCACACTATCCCCAACAATCCTTTGTGGATTGATGGCCTACTCTTTTTGGTTCCTGCGGTGATTATCCTTGCGTTCACCGCCACGATGAATCAATACAAAATTCCAAGTAAAGATGCACCGCAAGGCATCCCAATTCCAGTGTTGATTTGGGCAGTGGTCGCCTTCAGTATTTCGTTTCTAGTTCACCGAACACGCTTCGGGCGCTATGTGTTCGCCATGGGTGGCAACCCTGATGCGGCATCGCTCGTTGGCATTCCTGTGAAGCGTGTAACGCTTTTGTTGTTCGCACTCATGGGGGTGCTCATCGCCATTGCAGCAATAGTATCGATCGCACGCCTCAATGCGGGCACCAACTCGCTCGGCACGAGCATGGAGCTTTACGTCATTGCCGCTGCCGTAATCGGCGGCACTGCCCTTGCTGGGGGCAGTGGCTCAGTGCTGGGCTCAGTGCTTGGCGCACTCATCATGCAGTCGATTGATAGCGGTATGTTGTTACTCGACGTTTCGATCGGTTGGCGCTATGTCATTATCGGGCAAGTGCTGATCGCTGCGGTCGTGTTCGATGTACTTTACCGTCGGTATACCGGAGACGCGGCATGAGCGCCCCGTTGGTGGAGCTCAAGAATATTAAGAAAGCGTTTGGCGGCGTAAAGGCTGTGGACGACGTAAGCCTTAACCTCTATCCGGGCGAAGTAGTCGCCGTGTTGGGGCATAACGGTGCTGGAAAATCGACGTTAATGAAAATGTTGGCCGGTGCGTATCCGATAGACAGTGGTGATGTCATCGTGAGCGGTCAAAAAGTTACGATCAAGTCTCCCGTTGATGCGCAGCGCTTAGGTATTGAGTCGATATACCAAACGCTAGCCCTAGCAGATAATCTCGACTCAGTTGCAAACTTATTTTTGGGGCGCGAACTGCTCACACCTTGGCGCACACTTGACGATCATCGGATGGATGCCGATGCCCGCAAAGTGTTTGAACGTCTCAATAAAAACTTTAAAAACGTGCGGATACCCGTTCGGCGACTCTCTGGCGGTCAGCGGCAGGTCGTTGCGATTTCGCGGGCAATTTATTTCAACGCGCGGATTCTCATCATGGATGAGCCGACGGCTGCCTTGGGCCCAGAAGAGACGGCGATGGTGGGTAACCTTGTGCGCCAGCTCAAGAGCGATGGAGTTGGCATCTTTTTAATTTCGCACGATATGCATGATGTATTTGCCTTAAGCGATCGGCTTGCGGTGATGAAGAATGGGGCAATGGTAGGCGTTTACCAAACAAAATCATTGACAGAAGACGAAGTTCTTGGAATGATAATTGGAGGCAAGCGGCCCGAGGGAAAAGAGCAATGCCATACCTTGGGTAAGCGCAGTATTTGAACCGATTCCGCCGCCCCCCCCTTTTAAATGAAAACAATCGGCGATCAACAACTCGTCAAACGAATCAATCGTAGCGTTCTACTGCGATTGTTGCGCATCGAGCCGAATCAATCTCGAGCCCAGTTAGCGCTCAGCAGCGGATTGACCAAATCCACGGTAAGTGCTTTAGTGCGAGATTTGATCGACGATGGGTGGTTAACCGAGGTGGATTCGCAAGGGGAAGTTCAGACTAGCTCACTGCGTTCACTGGGCCGTCCCTCCATCCCGCTGAGCATAAACGGAAAATCGCGCGGCCTCATCGGTGTCGAAATCGCGGTTGAGGCGCTGCGCGTGGTGGTACTCTCGCTTACCGGAGACGTACTTTGGTCTGTTGAGGAGCCACTCATCGATAGTGATCCAATTTCAGTCTGCCAGCAAACAGCAAAGCTCGTTGCCCGAGCGCACGCAAGGATGCGCTCAAAAAATGTCCGCACCTCTGGCTTAGGGATTGGTGTGCCCGGGATCTTTGCGGAAGCCACAGGTTGTGTAGAGATTGCACCAAATTTGGGTTGGCGTGATCTCGATTTCATGCCACTCATTATCGCCGCGCTCGCGCAGGCGGGGCTCCCGTCGATGCCTGTCTATGTTCGCAACGAAGCCGATACTGCATCGCTAAGTGAGTATGAATTTCCAGGAAGAGAAGAGATTCATTCGCTGATTTTTGTTAATTGCGCAACCGGCGTAGGTGCTGGGATCGTAATTAATGATCGGTTGTACTCCGGTGTGCATGGCATGGCAGGTGAAATCGGGCACAGCATCTTACAAGCCGATGGACTTAGGTGTTCGTGCGGTCGACGGGGTTGCGTCGAAACATTGCTCGGCGCACGCGCGCTTGCAGCGTTTGATAACCCAGAGCGAGGCGGGCAATATTTGGGGCTCGTGCTTCATAACTTGTGGATCACATTTAACCCAGAGCTCATCGTGGTCGGCGGCTACTCATGTCACAAATACCCTAATATTGTTAAAGTTGCCCGCGACACACTCGCTGCGTACGCTTGTAGCGCACATATGAATGCTCCCGAAGTGCGAAGCGCACGCTATGGTTTGCTTGCCTCAGCGGTTGGGGCCGCTGCGCTAACGATGCATCAGTACCTGCGCCCGATGCACGCGCCTTCGTACGCCGATGTCAACGCTGAAATCCCGCATTTAAGCGTACTGGACGAAGCGGCCTAATCACGCGTGCAACACACGGACTTCATATTTTTATGTTTCTAGGTATAGACGTTGGCACCTCGGAAGTTAAAGCGCTTTTGCTCAGCGAATCCCAGCACGTAGTGGGGAGCGCTGGCGTTGCGCTAACGTTAGATCGACCACAGCCAGGGCATAGCGAGCAACATCCAGAGGCATGGTGGAACGCTACCTTGGCAGCGCTTGCCTCCTTGCGGCAATCCCACCCAAAAGAGTACGCTGCGGTGCGTGGGATCGGATTGTCTGGCCAAATGCACGGGTCAGTGTTGCTCGATCAACATAATCAGGTGTTGCGCCCCGCCATTTTGTGGAACGACACCCGTAGCGCTTTGGAGTGCACGGAAATGATGGCGGAATTTCCGCGATTGCCGGCATTAGGCGGTAGCCTAGCCATGCCCAGTTTCACTGCGCCCAAGCTGCGTTGGGTGGCCAAGCACGAGCCAGAACTTTTTAAGCGTACTGCGAAAGTTCTTCTGCCTAAAGACTACATACGGTTTAAGCTTACCGGCGATTACTTGAGCGAAATGTCCGATGCGAGTGGTACGCTTTGGCTTGATGTGGAAAAGCGGGCGTGGTCTACAGAATTACTTGCGCTTTGTAATCTAGGGGCGCAACACATGCCACGATTGATCGAAGGCAGCCAAGCGGGTGGTACGCTACGCGCTGGTGTTGCAGACAAACTGAGCCTGAGTGGCGCAACGATTGTCGCGGGCGGTGCGGGCGATAACGCTTCGAGTGCCGTAGCGATGGGGCTTACCGAGCCGGGTCAGGGATTCCTATCACTTGGTACGAGTGGGGTGCTTTTCGTAGTAACACCCCAATACCAACCCAACGCCGCGAGCGCAACGCACGCGTTTTGCCATGCGTTGCCCCGCACTTGGCATCAAATGAGCGTGATGCTATCTGCTGCAAGCTGTTTGAAGTGGGTGAAAGAGTTGTTGAATGCACCATCCGAGGCTGAGCTTGCTGAAAGTGCATCGAAACTTTCGTTAGCGCAGCGCGCAAACGCACCTATTTTTCTGCCCTACTTAAGCGGTGAACGGTCTCCCCACAATAGCGCAACGCTTCGGGGCAGCTTTCATCATTTGAGTTTTGATTCCGATGCAACGAATTTCGCTTATGCCGTGATGGAAGGGGTCAGTTTTGGCCTCTGCGATGGGCTGGCTGCGTTAAGGGCAGCTGGAAGCTCGGTTCAGCAGCTCTCGCTGGTAGGAGGCGGTTCGCGCAGCGAAATGTGGGCGCAGCAATTGGCCAGCGCGCTCGATATTGAAATCGTTGTGGCTGACGACGCAGCGCTCGGCGGTGCGTTAGGCGCTGCCCGCCTAGGCTGGTTAGCGAGTATCGAAAACGACGCATCGTACGCACTTAGCATGGACGCAGTACGTGAAATTTGCGCGGCTCCCAGAATTGCGTCGCGCTACGCGCCTAACGCAACCGAACAGGCCGTACTTTGGGAGCGCTTAGATCGATTTCGATCGATTTATCAACATCAAACTCAATGAACACAATGAAAACATTTTTTGAAGCGACTCCAAAGATTGCTTACGCAGGCCCAGGTTCTGAAAACCCGCTCGCTTTTAAGTGGTACAACAAAGATCAAGTTGTGCTTGGAAAGTCTATGGCGGAGCACTTAAGGTTTGCGGTGTGTTACTGGCACTCGTTTTGTTGGAATGGTTTCGATCTATTTGGGTACGAGGGCACGTTTGAGCGCCCATGGCAGAAAATTGCGGTTCCGATCGATGCGGCTCGGGCCAAAGCCGATGCAGCATTTGAATTCTTCCAAAAACTTGACGCCCCCTTTTATTGCTTCCACGATCGTGATGTCGCCCCTGAAGGCGCAACGCCTCGTGAGAGCGTAAACAATTTGCATGCAATGGTTGATGTTTTGGCTGCAAAACAAGAGCTAATTGGGGTGAAACTCTTGTGGGGCACGGCAAACTTATTTAGCCATCGCCGATACATGGCGGGCGCAGCAACCAATCCTGATCCGGAAATTTTTGCAATAGCGGCACTGCAAGTAAAAGAGGCAATGGACGCAACCTGGAGGCTTCGTGGTGCCAACTACGTAGTGTGGGGGGGTCGAGAAGGTTACGAAACACTACTTAATACAAAAATTGGGCACGAGCTCGATCAAATGGGGCGTTTCCTCAACATGGCGGTTGAGCATAAACACAAGATAGGTTTTAAAGGTACGATACTGCTAGAGCCGAAGCCGCGCGAACCATCTAAACATCAGTATGATTACGATACCGCAACCGTTTATGGTTTTCTTTGCAAATACGGGCTTGAAAAAGAAGTGAAAGTTAACATTGAGGCCAATCATGCAACGCTTGCAGGACACAGTTTCGAGCATGAAATTGCTCTGGCCCTCGATCTTGGTATTTTTGGCTCGGTCGATATGAATCGGGGCGATATGCAGTGCGCGTGGGACACGGACCAGTTTCCCAATAGCGTCGCCGAAACGGCGCTGGTGATGTACTTGATTCTCAAAGGTGGTGGTTTCGGCAATGGCGGCATAAATTTTGACTCGAAAGTGAGGCGTCAGTCTATTGACCCTGAAGATATGTTCCACGGACATATCGGTGCTATGGACGTGTGCGCTCGTGCACTGCTAGTCGCCGAAAAGATGATCGGAGACGGCAAGCTCGAGCGTGCGGCGAACGATCGCTACGCAGGATGGAGTTCGGGTTACGGCAAAGATATCTTAGGCGGCAAATTGTCGCTAGACGCCGTAGCCTCGCAAGCGTTAGAGTCCAACAAAGACCCTCGCCCCGCATCTGGTCGCCAAGAGTATCTCGAAAATCTACTCAACTCCTACCTCTAGCGTTCATTATGAAAAAAGTTCGATGGGGTGTTTTGAGTACAGCGGCGTTTGGGGTCAAAACTTTTATCCCATCCCTTCTGAAGAGTGAGTCGAGCGAGCTCGTCGCCGTCGCGTCCCGCTCACTAGAAAGCGCACAACAGGTTGCCCACCAGTTTGGCATTGCTACCGCTTATGGATCGTACGAAGCGCTACTGGCGGACCCTACTGTCGAAGTTGTATACAACCCGCTACCGAATGATCTACATGTCCCGATGACGCTCCTGGCGGCGCAAGCCGGTAAACATGTGCTCTGTGAGAAGCCTATTGCCTTGAACGCAATGCAGGCTCAGGCATTGCGCGAGATTAAAAACGTGCACATTATGGAAGCGTTTATGGTGCGCTTTCATCCGCAGTGGCATCGCGTACGCGAACTCGTGCGTACAGGCGCGTTGGGTGAAATCCGTACTGTGCAAACTCTTTTCTCATACTTTAATCGCGACCCCAATAATATCCGCAATCGCCCCGAAAATGGGGGTGGAGCACTTTACGACATTGGTTGTTACGCCGTTGTAACTGGGCGCTACATTTTTGAAAGCGAACCGACGCGAGTGATGTGTATGATCGATCGCGATCCTGAGTTTGGTACGGATCGAACTGTTTCGGCAATTTTGGACTACGGACGTGGCCGCCAACAGACGTTTACCGTATCTACCCAAGCAACGCGCAGCCAAAGTGTCCAAATTTTAGGCACACGCAAGCGGCTTAAAGTAGACGTACCTTTCAACGCACCACTCGATGGGCCGACCAGATTATTCATCGATGACGAACAAGATTTGTCTGGAAATACGGTGCACATGGAGTTGGTTGCGCCCTCTAACCAATACACGTTGCAGTGCGACATGTTCTCCCGCGCGGTGCGCGGCCAAGCCGAGCTGCCTTACGGCGTAGAGGATGCCATTTCCAATATGAAAATTATCGATGCACTGTTTCGTTCTACAGAGTCCGGATGCTCGGAAAGTGTTATCTAACGTGATGACGCCGAAACGATCCCTTTTAAGCCGCACTTCACGAACCTTGGTATGCAATTCCATCTGCAGCTTTGCGATTTCGTTGCAGAGTTCCTTTACCGATGCGCAGAACAACCCACCGGTTCATCCGCGCTTTATTGAAGAAACAGAAACATCGGGTTTGCAAATCCGATTTGATGGTGAAGAGGAGTACTTGGTAGGCGGGGGCGTAGCGACATTTGATTGTGATGGAGATGGTTTGCCCGAGATTTACGTAACAGGCGGCGTAAACCGCTCAAAGTTTTATCGCAATCGAAGTGTGCGTGGGGGGGCGCTGAAATTGCAAGAGGAACGTTCGGGGCTTGAGGTTACCAATGCCATCGGCGCGTATCCGATTGATGTGGATAGTGATGGGATAACCGATTTGGTGGTGCTGCGCGTTGGTGAAGTTCAGATTTTTAAAGGGCTTGGTGGCTGCAAGTTTGAGCGTGCCAATACTGCCTGGTCGTTTGCAACGAGCAACGGATGGCATAGCGCGTTCAGTGCAACCTGGGAGCGCGGCCAAGTGTGGCCCACGGTTGCGATTGGCACCTACACTGATCGCACGAAGCCAGAATTTCCGTGGGGCAGTTGTACCCCCGCGCTCTTATTGCGGCCCGCCGCGAGCGGCAAAGGATTTCAACCGCCTGCGCCGTTGCTCCCTGGACACTGCGCGCTGTCGATGTTGTTTTCCGATTGGCGTGGGCCAAATTCAGCGGTGGTAGGCGAAACGACTCTGCGGGTGAGCAACGATCGCGAATACTACAAAAATGGACAGGAGCAGCTTTGGAAATTTGCGCCAGGCGCACCGCCAACGTTGTACGGACCAGAGCAGGGATGGAAGCCGCTGCAAATCTGGGGCATGGGCATTGCGAGTTACGATCTCGATGGCGATGGGCGACCTGAAATATTTCTCACCAGCATGTCCGACAACAAGCTTCAGCAATTAGAGCCGGGTGCAACGCAACCAAGCTACTCCGACATTGCATACAAACGCGGTGCGACCGCACACCGCCCGTTTGTTGGCGGTGATGTACGCCCTTCTACTGCGTGGCACACCCAGTTCGTCGATGCCAACAACGATGGTTTGGCTGACATCTTCATTGTGAAAGGTAATATTTCGTCGATGCCAGATTTCGCGGCGCTCGATCCGAACAATTTACTGCTGCAACAAGCGGATGGACGTTTTTACGAAGCCGGACATCTGGCGGGCATCGCGAGCGTAAAGCGTGGTCGCGGCGGGATGATGGTGGACTTAAACGGCGATGGTTTGCTTGATATGATCGTCGTGAACCGATGGGATAAAGCGCAACTGTGGCGCAATGTCGGGCTGGGCACCGCAGCGAAGTCCGCGCCGATTGGCAATTGGTTGCAGGTGCGATTGCAACAAAGTGGCGCGAATAGAGACGCGATCGGCGCCTGGGTTGAAGTGGAAATGGGTGCCAGTGCGGCCCGCCGCGTGGTGCGCCAAGAGCACACAATTGGTGGCGGGCACGCCAGTGGACATTTAGGCTGGATGCACTTTGGTATCGCGAATAATGAGCGTGTTCGCGTGCGGGTGCGCTGGCCACATCAATCGTGGAGCGAGTGGCACGATGCAACTGCAAATGAGTTTTATGTTTTCGATAAGACCCGTGGTTTAAGCGCCTGGAGTGCGCCATGAAAGGCAATGTAACTGCAGCTTTGCTCTTCGTTTTCTGCGCAACACCCTGGTGTACGCAGGCTCAAACTAGCGGCGAAACCGCTACTCGAAACGCGAGCGCTTTTCGGGCGAGTGTGGCCACAGAGTGGTTTCAACTCGCGCTGAATTTAACGCAGCAGACCCCAGGCTTTAGCCCGCCCGTTGCCTCTCGCGCCTTTGCCTACCTCGGGCTTACGCTTTACGAATCCACAGTTGCGGGCATGCCAAATCATGTAAGCCTTGCTGGACAATTGAATGAATTGCAATCCCTGCCCGCTGCGCAACCGGATGAGCCGTTACATTGGCCAACGGTTGCCAATGCTGCACTGGCAACGATGACGCGCATGATGTTCTCCAACGCAACGTCGGAGAACCGGGCGCGCATCGATTTACTCGAACGCAGCTTGCCTTTGAAATATGGCCAAGATTTTGATCCTAACGTGATAAATGTTGAGATCAGCAATCGCTCACAGAGCCATGGTCGATTAGTTGCAATGGCCATCATGACATGGGCGCGTACTGACGGTGGTCACGAAGCCTGGGGCCCGCTTCGCCGCAATCGTGATGTGTACGTGCCACCAAGCGGAAGCGGTAAGTGGTCCCCAACGCCGCCTGCGTTTGCGGCGGCTTTGCTTCCCTATTGGGGAAGCGTAAGACCGTTTGCGCTCAAGAAGCCCGATGAATGTGCAGTCGAGCCACCCTTGCCCTATTCAGAGGAGCCATCGTCTGCGTTTTACAAAGAAGCCGCTGAGGTCGTGCAGATAAGCGCGGCCGCTACGCAGACGCAGCGGCAATTCGCGCTTTATTGGGCCGACGATCCAGCTAAAACACCGACACCGGCGGGGCATTGGGTGTTCATCGCTACCGATCTCTTGAATCAACAGCAAGCCACGCTCGCGCAGGCGGCCGAAACGTATGTGCGGCTCAACGTGGCGATGGCTGATGCGTTCATCGCTACCTGGTATGCGAAATATCAGTACAGTGTGTTGCGACCCGCAACGTACATTCAATTGGCTATCGATAGTGCTTGGATGCCCACTCTCATGCACACACCGCCGTTTCCAGAATATCCGTCTGGCCATTCGGTTCAATCCAGTGCGGCGGCGGACGTGTTGTCAAACATGTTTGGCGCGCGCACCGCATTTACAGACAGTACGCACAATGATCGAGGTTGGGGTCCACGCACGTTCGAGAGCTTCAGCGCCGCTGCGGATGAGGCTGCGCGCTCTCGGCTCTACGCCGGTATTCATTTCAGAAAAGGCGTGGAGGCGGGGCAAAAGCAAGGTACTTGCGTAGCGCGGCGGGTGTTGGCATTACGCATGAGATCGTGAATGAGCCAGGGGCCGCGCATCCTAATAGTGAACTAAGTGGTGCTAAGCTCCACGAGACCTGCGGCGCAAAAAGGGCATTTTTTAGGAGATATCGTCTAGAAAATGCC
>JANMDS010000145.1:0-1650 GCA_031376405.1 Betaproteobacteria bacterium | reverse complement strand
TACTTCTTCATCAAACACCGCAATGAGCCACGCGGGATCGGCGGTATTTTTTACGACGATTTTCACGAGGGTGGTTTTGAGCGCGGCTTCGCCATGATGCAAAGCGTGGGCGAACACTGGCTCACGGCCTACTTACCGATTTTGGATAGGCGCTGCAACACGCCTCACACCGAACAAAACAAAGCCTGGCAAATCGTGCGTCGCGGGCGGTACGTCGAGTTCAATTTGGTCTACGATCGGGGCACGCTTTTTGGTTTGCAATCGAAAGGCCATATCGACGGAATTTTGATGAGCTTGCCCACTAAGGTGGGTTGGCGCTACAAACCGGCGATGGAGCATGGCTCTCCTGAGGCGGGATTGCGTGAATTCCTCGGACCTCACAATTGGCTCAATTTGCCAAAAATTTAGACGATAATCTCCAAAAATAGGCGTTTTTGCGCCGCAGGTATGAGTGATAACACCGATTTAACCGAAACCCGACTCACCTCTACGCAAGCCTTTAAAGGTAGATTGTTGGATGTACGCACAGATACCGTACGCCTGCCCAATGGCGGCACGGGGACGCGCGAATACATCGTCCACCCTGGCGCGGTGATGATTATTCCGATCTTCGAAAATGGCGATGTTCTTGTTGAACACCAATTTCGTTATCCTATCGGGCAGACGATGATCGAGTTCCCAGCGGGTAAGTTAGATTCGGGTGAAGAACCACTCACTGCCGCCAAACGCGAGCTTCAAGAGGAAACAGGATTTACCGCGCAGACCTGGAAACACTTCCACACCCACCATCCACTGATTGCCTACTCCACCGAGCGGATCGAATTTTTCATCGCCTCCGATCTGACTCGTGGCGCTGACAAACTCGATGACGGTGAGTTTTTGCGCGTTGAGCGGGTGCCTTGCAAGCAACTTTTCGTCTGGCTTGACCAGGGGAAAATGACCGATGGCAAAACGGTCGCAGGAATACTCTTTGCACAACGGCTTGGGTTAATCGACGCGCGATAGCCGTGTCGTGATTGGAAAACTTCTGTTGTAGCAAAAGCGCGAATAAGTCGGTGTATGCTGTACCTATCTAATTTTTATGGATTTAGGGTATCTTAATATGCTAAATTGATAATAATAGAAACTACTCCTTCGCAACGGCATATTATCAGCCGGTAGCGCTTTGCATGACTGGCGAGCTCAATTTTGGCTTTTTAGGTTTTCCGACCCACGAGCAAGTGGCGCTTTCGCGCATCCTGAAAATCGCTGGGCGCGCCGTGCCGTCGCACGTCGTGGTCGAGGATCTCGCGCAATCGAACCTTGTGCTGATTAACGGCGATGCCCGCCAAATCGTTCGCTTCTTTCTCAAAGTACGGCGGGATCAAAAAGCACTCATCATCGGCGACGACGCGCATGGCTCCGGTTTGCCCCTGTGCAAGCGGCCTGTCCGCGCGATGGAGTTGGTCAACACATTGCGTAGTGCGTTAAACGCTCCAGAGCGTGTAAATGCATCGGAAAGCCGCGCGGTATTTGCCCCTTCCGTGCTCGATAATGTACGAGACATGGGGCTTACAACGCGACCAAGCAATCTGGAACATGCACTCTTACCGTCCCCGCAAACAATGCATGCGATTGCCGCGATTTCCGAGCGGGCGCTCAAGGATCTGG
>JANMDS010000122.1:0-4292 GCA_031376405.1 Betaproteobacteria bacterium | reverse complement strand
GATTTTTTCAACGACTTTTTCGACAATGCGATCCACGGGTCGATCGACGATTTTTTCAACGACTTTCTCTAGGGTTTTCGGCGGTGTAGCTTCAAGCCTTGAGATAGTGGAACGCAGCCCTGCAATGAGCGCAACTTCTGTTTCGAGCGTGCGGATACGTGCAACGTGCACTGGATTGTCCACAAGCTTTTCCACCACGCGGTCCACTGGCTTTTCAACAATTTTTTCTACGACTTTTTCGACGATCTTTTCGACTGGGCGATCAACGAATTTCTCGACGATTTTCTCCACAGGCCGGTCCACGATTTTCTCGACGACCCGATCAATGTTTTTCTCGACTATCTTCTCCACCACTCTGGGCGGCGTCGCTTCGAGACGGGAAACGGTGGCACGCAAGGCGACCATATCCCGATTGTCCGATTCAAGTTTGGTGATACGGGCTAAATGCTCAGGGTTATCAAAGCGCTTTTCAACGATGCGTTCTTCGATAATCGGTTTCTTGGGCCGCAGAAACCAACTCAGGAGCCAACCTAACAATGCGCCGGCCAGGGCATACCACAACCAGCATGAAATACAACCGAAAAAACTCATGTCTCCTCCACAATTCGTGCAATTACGAAAAGCCCCGCGCGAAGTGCGTGAGGCGGAAAAAGCCGGTTCTCGAGCCTGCATGGCGATTCGCCGCGCAGTCCTCACCATCATGTTATGTGCTGCTAGACGACCGCGCGCTCGTGGCACGCAACGTGTTATCCAAGTTTTACCACACGGATTGTTCCTTGTGGCGCTCGCAACAGCGCGGCGGGCGGTTGCTGGTGACGAGCGTTAGTGCGCAGGCCGCGTTCTGAAGAATTTAACGGGCTGAGCGCCTGCTGTGGCCCATGAAGGCGGGGCGGATTTCAAAATATTGCTGCGCATCGCGCCCATTACGTGCATTTCGCAGGGTTTGCAATCGAACTTCAAGGTGAGCACTTCGCCCGCACTTTCGAGAAGCATGGGCTCTGCGCGCACCTGCCCTTGCACGCCGGTTACGCCTTTTGCTTGCTTCGGACACAAGTTAAATGACCAGCGCAAGCAATGTTTGGTGACCATGAGTGGCACTTCGCCTGGCTCTTCATGGGCTTCGTAGGCTGAGGAAATAAGGGATACGCCGTGTTTTTCGTAAAAGCTTCGTGCCACGCGGTTGTAGACGTTCGCTAAGTAAGATAGCGAAGTGCCTGGGAACGACACGGCCGGCGCGGTGGCCGTTGCCCGTTGTGGTCGCACGTAGCCTGCGCTGCGCGCATCCGCCAGCTCCGCGACGGCATCTCGGCGCAGCGCGCTTAATACCGATACGGGCAAAAACTTCGCCGAACCTTGCCACTTCACGCGGCTTGCGTTGGCTACGAAATCGGTGCTCCCCAACTTCTCAAGCTGCGTGGTTACGTTTGCCTCCGCACGCACCGTGTCGTTTGCGACTTCCGCTACAAATTCGCTGCGCGCCTGCCCCACGCGCCCTTGCGCGTCGGTAAACGTGAGCGTGAACGCGCCATCGCGCTCCGCGAGCGTGGCCTCTACAGGGATTTTCCGCACTGAAGATTGCTTGGAGAGCACCGCTTCCCAAACGTGATCCCGATTGCGGTGAACAACCGTGCCCACTTTGAGACCCATGAGCCCAACGGTGGGTTGGTTGCTTTTCACCGTAAATACCTGCGGCGTAAATTCGGCACTTTCTGGTGGATATCTCCCAGAATTTGGCGCTTTTTTGGTCACGACATCGGCTTGCATGCCGCGCACTTCCCGCTTATTCAAGTACGCTAAGCCATCGCCATTGGCGAGCGCATGTTCGGTTTCGATATCAAACGTTTGGGCATCAATGCGCGTGACAACACCAATTTTTTCACCAAAATGGCTGGCGGATTCGAACGCACCAATATCAATTTTTCGACCATTAGCAAAATAATCAGTGCTCTCGCGGTTAAACGTTTTTTTAACCTGCGGCGCAAAGGTAAAGTTGCACGCCCCATCGGAGGCACGGGCCAACTCAGGGCGCTCGGTCAGTATCTCATCCAAAATTTTTCGATAGTGAGCCGTTACGTTTTTCACGTAATTCATATCTTTGTAGCGGCCTTCAATTTTGAAGCTGCGCACCCCCGCATCCACCAGCGCGCGCATGTTCGCGCTTTGATCGTTATCTTTTACCGAAAGCAAATGTTGATCAAACGCCACCACTGCGCCCGCTGCATCCTTTAGGGTGTAGGGCAAGCGGCACTCTTGCGCGCATGTGCCGCGATTCGCGCTGCGCCCCGAGTGCGCATAGCTGATGTAGCAATTGCCGGAGAACGCCACACACAACGCGCCGTGAATGAAAAACTCCAGCGTCACATCCTCGCGCACCGCCGCGCGCGTGGCGATAATGTCTTGCAATGTCATCTCGCGCGCGAGCACGAGTTGCGAAAAACCCACGTTGCTTAAAAACTTGGCCTTCTCCACCGTGCGGATATCGCATTGTGTAGACGCATGCAGCGCAATGGGTGGCAAATCCATTTCGAGCAGTGCCATATCCTGCACGATGAGCGCATCCACGCCTGCGTTCCAGCAATCGCTCACCAATTGCGCTGCGGGCTCTAACTCATCGTCGGCCAAAATGGTGTTAAGCGTAACGAAAATTTTTGTGCCGAACTTGTGCGCGAACTGCACGAGCTCGCCAATTTCGGCAATCGAGTTATCCGCCTTCGCCCGCGCGCCAAACGAGGGTCCACCGATATACACTGCGTCCGCGCCGTGCAGCACAGCCTCCTTGCCAATTTCAATGTTTTTGGCAGGCGCTAAGAGCTCAAGATGGTGTTTGGGAAGGCCGTGGTGGTTCATGGATGCATTATTTCAGGAAAAGGGGTGCAGCGGGAAATTAAATCTTCAACACGGACGTTCAGAGAACACCGAGGAAACAGAGCAAAGACTCAATACCTGCGGCGCAAAAACGGCATGTTTTGAACGTTATCTCCTGGAAAAAACCTTCAACGCGGGGGCGCGACGAGAAGCGGGAGGTGAAATAAATGTCGAAATGGGTCGCTGAGGTCGCTGCATTACAGAAAGTCCGTCGCCCAGGCGAAGGCCGGGGTCCAATTCGTGCGTGAGCGCAGACTCGATGGGTCTGTTTTTCCGAAAGCAAATTGGATTCCGGCCTTCGCCGGAAAGACGTTCGTGCGTGTTTTTTACCTTTAGCGTTGATTGTGCGAAAGTCCATCATGAAAAAGGACGCGATTCCCCAATCGCGCTACTCCGCTTTTATCCGCGCCTGCACGTTGAAAGCTTTTGAGTTTTTGGCGACGCAAAAAACCCTACACCCCGCGCCGCTCGCGCATCGCCTGCGCGAGGGTGAGCCCGTCTACATATTCCAACTCGCCGCCCACCGGCACGCCACGGGCGAGACGCGTGACCTGAATGCCGCGCGGGGTGAGCATTTCGCCAATCACATGGGCGGTGGCTTCGCCTTCGGTGGTGAAGTTGGTGGCTACGATTACTTCTTTCACCACGCCATCAGTGGCCCGCTTGAGCAGCCGATCGAGGCCAATTTCGTTGGGGCCAATGCCATCGAGCGGGGAGAGTTTGCCCATCAACACGTAATACAAACCCGAGAAGCTGGCGGTGTGTTCGAGCTTGTTCAAATCCACCGGTGTTTCCACCACGCAAAGCTGCGTGGCATCGCGTTTGCCATACAAACCCGCAGAGCAGATTTCGCACATTTCCAACTCGGTAAGCGTGAGGCACGCAGGGCAATGCTTCAAGCGCTGCAAGGCTTCGCCAATGCGCGCGGCAATGGCTGCTGCGCCTTCCCGATCTTGTTGCACCAAATGAAACGCCATGCGCGAGGCCGCACGCGGACCCACGCCGGGGAGTGCGCGCAGGGCTTTTTCTAGGGCGATTAGGGCAGGTGTGGGCACTGTTAAAACGGTAACTTCATCCCCGGCGGCAGCCCCATGCCTTGTGTCATCGAGCCCATTTTCTCGGTACTCGTGGCTTCAATTTTCCGCACGGCATCGTTCACCGCAGCAGCAATTAAGTCTTCCAACATTTCTTTGTCGTCCATTACGCTGGGGTCGATAGTCACGCGCTTCAAATCGTGTTTGCCCGTCATGAGCACTTTCACCATGCCCGCGCCCGCCGAGCCTTCAGTTTCCATGCGGGCTAGTTCCTCCTGCGCTTTTTTTAAGTTTTCCTGCATCTTTTGGGCTTGCTGCATCAGGTTGCCCATCATGCCTTTGTTCATCATGATATTGGTTACTCCAAGGGTTGAATGGTGTCGAGATGTACGG
>JANMDS010000093.1:0-2960 GCA_031376405.1 Betaproteobacteria bacterium | reverse complement strand
CCGGGCTCGCGAAAAGACTCAAAGCCAACACGAATCGCGAGCTCTACGATGCGATCGAAGCCCAAAAATAAGTCCCCCAAAAATAGGGGTACGTCCTCAATTACGATTACGCCCAATTACGCCAATTTCGCAATTACGTTTTGTAGCGCGACAAACTCACGCGTTTTTATGCTGGAACCGCGCCGCAGGTATTTTATGGGGCTTGCGATCCTTCGGGGCCTGGGCGCCCTCGCTTCTCCCAGCATACGCGAGCTGCGTATGCAACGGGAGATTATTGACGAACTCGAACTATTTGCGTTGAAACGTCGCATCAATTGTCGGGAACAATGCCTAAGATTTATCGCGATAGCTCGAGCTACACACTGTATTAAAATACACGTTACAGCCTTTAACGCGAGCCCAACATGAAAAACGTCAGACAAATTTCCGGCGCGCCTGCCTTTCCAGTCATCTCGCTTTTTTCGGGCGCGTTGGGGCTTGACCTGGGTTTGGCCAAGGCGGGTTTGCACGTTACGGTGTCGCAGGACTTTGATAAATGGTGCTGCGAGACGATTGCCGCCAATGGACATGTCGGCATACATGGCGACATTCGCGCGCTCATTGACGCTGATCCGTCGTGCCAATTTTTACTCGATCCCGCCAAGCTCAATCCAGCGGATGTGTTTGCGGTGGTCGGCGGGCCGCCGTGTCAGTCGTTTTCGACGGCGGGAAAACGGCTTGGCGTTGATGATGCGCGTGGCACGTTGTACGAGCAGTTCATTCACGTGGTGCGTTCAATTAATCCGCGTTTTTTTGTGATGGAAAACGTCAAGGGCCTTGCCTCGATGCCCGCCGCAGCTGATTCGTCACGCACGCTATTGTCGGTCATCATTGAGCAGTTTCGTTCGCTCGGCTATCACACAGTCCACGGCGTGTTGGATGCGGTTCACTATGGCGCACCGCAATTTCGCGAGCGATTGGTGATCGTTGGCAGCCGCGACAACGAGTCTATTTTTATGCCTTCACCCACGCATTTCCACATGCATCAAAACCCTGCCATGCGGTGGCGCACGCTGGGCAGCGCCATTGCCGATTTGCAGTATGCGCCGGGGCCGTGCGCCAAGTTTTCGCCGAATATTGCCAAGTATCTGGGCATGGTGCCAGAAGGCGGTAACTGGCGTTCGTTGCCGCAACACTTAACTGCAGAAGCGATGGGTGGTGCCTTTGAATCAGGCGGTGGGAAGGTCGGATTTTATCGACGGCTCGCGTTCTGGGAACCTTCGCCAACACTGGTGACCAGCCCCATCCAGAAGGCCACGTTGCTCTGTCATCCGAGAGAGTCGAGACCGCTCTCCGTCAAGGAATATGCGCGCATTCAGGGCTTCCCTGATTCCTGGCAATTCAGCGGCAGCACCGCTGGGAGTTATCGTCAGATAGGTAACGCGGTTCCAGTACAGCTTGGCACAGCGCTGGGGCAAATGCTGATGTCGGTCGCGTTGGGAGATTCTGAGGTGCGCGTCAAACGCATGCGCGGCACTTCTGTGCATGACACGATGCGGCAAATGTCCTTGGCGTTAGCGGGCGGTTAGCTCGATGATTAGGAAGGAATCACTTGACGCGAAAGTCGCGGAACTGCTTGACGTTTTATACGTGCGGCGGTTCGCGCAATTGCAAGCGTTAACTTTGACGAATTTACTCAATAAAAATCCGTATCTGTTTCGCGCGATTGGTATTCAGCGGCCCGATCACTTTCTTGATGGGCTGCTCAGCGCGCGCATTTCAAGTTCTGACGAAACAATTTCGGCAACGAGTTTTTTGAGCCGCTTGCGCTGTGGGCGGCAGAGAACGCACACATTCCGGACAGAAAGGTGTCCGTCGGTGCCGGTGCAGGCCAAGATATCTCGATCGAGTCAGCCACTGAGTATTTCGCCATTTCGGTGAAATCGGGCAAGAACATTTTCAACTCGCAAAGCGACAAAGGCCAAAAGGCCGAGTTTGATCAACTTGAAGCGCGACTGAAGAAGCTTAAAAAAGCATTTCATAAAGTCGTGGGTTTTGGCTACGGTCGACAGGCATCTCCGAGAGTTGCCACGCCAGTTATCAAAAAAGCGGGCCAAGACTTCTGGGAACTGCTGACCGGAGAGCCAGATTTTTACGTGCGAATTTCAGACGCGATCAGCCAGCCTGCAGCCCGTCACAAGGCGGCGTTTGACGAAATGCTGCTCAAGAAGCATTCCGAATTGCTGCGGCAATTCATGATTGATTTCGTCGACACGGATGGCACGGTGCGCTGGCAAAAAGTAGTTGAGTTCAATAGTGCGCGTTCACGAACTAGTCGCCCGCGCCCACCACCATCCGCGCCGTAACGCTACTCACCAGAATTGCGCACCAAACTTGGGCGCAGAATTGGGCGCGACCACGTTTTCCTAAGCCGCAACCCGCATCTTCGCAGTCACATCCCCGCGCCCCGCCAACAACCCCGCAACAGAGATATCTTCATCAATTGCATCCCAGTGAATGCCACTGGCGCTTAGCTCATACGCAAGCCGCTGCTCCGGTGATGCATTAAGAAGTCGTGGGAACCAGACGAGGGGAATATGGAGCACGCGCCCGTCGGAAAGGGCGACTGCGAATGTATCTGCATAAAAACTCACACTACGCGCTGAAATATTCATTCCATTTTTCCCCAAACAATTCGACGCTGAGCGCAAATCGACAATCGAAATTGAATCACGATTGAGTGACTACCTAGCCTTCGCAATCGCAGCGGCTGCAGCTTCAGGCAACGTGAGAGGCATGAACCACTGTTTAGGATGCAAGTAGTCTTCACCCGATTCGTCGATCACGCGCACGTAACCGAGCGCTTCGCTTTTTGGATCAGCGATGACGGCGTATAGCTTGCGCACTTCGAGCGATGCAGGTGCGTCGTCGTTGGCAATGCAGAGCAAGTATTTGGTTTCATTCATACGGTTAGTCTAACA
>JANMDS010000075.1:0-2217 GCA_031376405.1 Betaproteobacteria bacterium | reverse complement strand
TTTTTGTTTTCTCGATCTTTTTGCTTTGCGGCTCGCCCGCGCAGGCCTGTGACTGGCTCTGGAGTGTGTTCGCAAAACCTTGTAACGGTGCATACAAAGCCTACAAAACCGGCGATGATGAAATCTTGCTCTCCGGCTACGCGTACCACCTCCGCGGTAGTTACACGCCTGAAAAATTGCGAGAATTTAATGAGCGAGCCTGGGGCTTGGGTTACGGCAAAACAGCCGAAGACCCCGATGGCGATACCCATACGTTTTATTGGCTCACGTTTCGCGAGTCCCACCGCAAAAATCAGATCATGATGGGTTACCAGTACAACACCTACTGGGGGCCTCGCACCGGCTTACAAGCAAGCCTAGGCTATACCGCGCTGTTGGTGCAACGCCCAGATATTTTTAGTGGCGTGCCGTTTCCCGCCATATTGCCAGTTGCAGGCATTAAATGGAACAACACCGCGCTCAACGTGATTGTTATCCCGAAAGTGAACGCGAAGCTTAACAATGGCAACGTGGTGTATGTGTTTGCGCGGCACACGTTTAAGTAGTTTTTTTAGGACCGAATTCACTTGAAAATATTGGTTATTGGCTCGGGCGGACGCGAACACGCTTTGGCCTGGAAGCTCGCGCAAAGCCCAGGCATTCAAAAGATCTTCGTATCCCCAGGCAATGGCGGCACCGCGCAAGAACACGAGTGCGTGAATTTCAATTCGAACTCAATCGATCTGTGGCTTGCGCTCGTTGAGCGGGAAAACATCGGGCTCGTAGTTGTCGGCCCGGAAGCGCCCCTTGCCGCGGGTGTGGTGGATGCTTTGCGCGCGCGGGGTCGGGCGGTGTTTGGCCCGACGCAAGCTGCGGCGCAGCTCGAGAGTTCGAAAGCGTATGCAAAAGCGTTTATGCAGCGGCACAACATTCCGACCGCCCATTACGGTGCGTTCGAGACACAGGACGCCGCCCACGCCCATATCGACCAACATGGCACGCCTATCGTAGTGAAAGCCGATGGTTTAGCGGCTGGAAAAGGTGTCGTTGTGGCGATGACCGCCGTTGAAGCCCACGCCGCGGTCGATCAGTTCCTCGTCAATGCCGGCGACCGAGTGGTTATCGAAGAATTTTTAGAAGGCGAAGAGGCGAGCTTTATAGTGATGGTGGATGGGCGAAATGTACTGGCGCTCGCCACGAGTCAAGACCACAAACGGCTTGGCGATGGTGATGTGGGGCCGAACACTGGCGGCATGGGCGCGTATTCGCCCGCGCCCGTGGTCACGCCCACACTGCACGCGCGCATCATGCGCGAGATCATTTTGCCTACGGTACAAGGCATGGCCGCCGAAGGGATTCCCTACACCGGTTTTCTCTATGCCGGTGTAATGATCGACAAAAGCGGAGCGCCGAAAGTGCTGGAGTACAACTGTCGCTTGGGAGATCCCGAGGCGCAGCCGATCTTGATCCGGTTGAAGAGTGATTTGGTGAAACTCATTCAGCTCTCGCTGGAAGGAAAGCTCGATACAGTAGAGGCGGAGTGGGATCGGCGCACGGCGCTCGCGGTGGTGATGGCCGCCGCCCATTATCCTGAAACGCCGCGCGCGGGCGATCTAATCACGCTGCCCGCCGAACAAAAATCCGACGCACCCATTGAGGTGAAAATTTTTCATGCGGGTACGAAGCTTGAAAACGATAAATTAATTACCGCTGGCGGTCGCGTGTTGGCCGTGACCGCGCTCGGTGATTCCCCTCGGCAGGCACAAAGCAAGGCTTATGCCGTGGTGGAGCGGGTCAATTTTGCTGGTGCACAGTACCGTACTGACATCGGGTACCGCGCCCTGGTTAAGCGTTGATTTTTTGTGAACACGCAAGCGATTAAAGCGTATCTCGACGCACTTCAACTACGTATCACGCAGGAAATTTCAAACCGCGCCAAGGTCTCATTCGAAGTAGATGAATGGCAACGTGCGGAAGGCGGCGGCGGGCGGGTAATGGTGATGGAAGACTCACCGCTGATGGACCGCTGCGGGGTGAACGTTTCCCATGTGTTCGGCAAAGCCTTGCCCCCCTCGGCCACCGCTAATCGTCCTGAGTTGGCGGGGCGCGCGTTTGAGGCGATGGGTATCTCGTTGGTTATGCACCCGGTAAACCCGTTCGCGCCTACGGTGCACATGAATGTGCGCTTTCTGCGGGCTTTTTTTGATGAAAATGCGGTAATACCTGCGGCGCAAAATG
>JANMDS010000060.1:0-1916 GCA_031376405.1 Betaproteobacteria bacterium | reverse complement strand
CTTGGCCTTTTGTCGCTGGGTAACGGGCCAGAATATCGTGCCAATGGGGGTGGAGCTTGCGTATCCGGCGCCCGTCGAGCTTCGGCTTCATCAGCTCGCGTTTTCCTGTACGCCGCGATTCAGTGCGCCCGGCCATGCCTTGCTTCTTCGCAAAACAGACTTGCACCTGCCGCTTCCTACCGCCAATGCGACGTTGAGCCAATTGCACGACCGGGTTGTGCAAGAGGTCGTGCGTGAACTCCACTCGGTGGGTATTGAAAGGCAAATAGCCATCAGCCTCGTGCGCGGCATGGCCAGCGGCCGAGTACTGCGGCGCGATGTGGCTAGCGATTTGTGTATGAGTGACCGCACCTTGCAACGCAGGTTGGCCGAGGCGGGCACTTCGTTTCAAAAAGAGCTTGACACTTTGCGCTGCCAACTCACCGAGAATTACCTACGCGATCCAGAGGTTCCCTTGGCGTGCATTGCAGCGCTTCTGGGCTTCGCGGAAGAAAGCACGTTATACCGTGCCTGTCAGCGATGGTTTCAGCTGTCACCCAAGCAGGCGCGGGAGAAGGCTCTGGAAAAACCCAACGCACTGCGTGCAACTTAAATCAGTAACGATCCATCAAAACTTTAACAAATTAAATAAAGTAATGCCAAGCGTTGTTCGATGACGCTGAAATTGAAACGCCCAGCCGCGACGCGCCTGAAAGCTGGGATTTCTCGATTACTTAGCTTGAATCTTCCGTGGTTTCCTGCGGCTATTGCGTACGCGCAACCAACCAAGCGATGATGTCCGCCGCGATCTGATCGCGCTCAGGCTCATTGAGCATATCGTGGTACACGCCGGGGTAGGTTTTCAAGGTCTTGTCGGTGCTGGTTGCGGCCTGAATGAGCGCTTGGCTTCCCTCAATCGGATTGACGCTATCCGCCGTGCCATACATCACCAACAGCGGCATCTTCAACTGCCCCATGCGTTGCTGCGCATCGGCGATAGCCTTGAGCGTCGCGGCGGCGGTGGCCGAAGGCAATTTATCGCGGCTAACTAGGGGATCGCTCGCCAAAGCGGCCATCACGTTTTTGTCTTTGGAGAACTCGCTGTCGTCAACTTGAACGACCTTCAAGCTCGGTGCCACCGATGCCACGATTTGCGCCACGCCAGCGCTGAAGCCCGAAACGCTGTGCGGCCGCTGCAATGCTGCGCCACTGAGCACCACGCCGCTCAATTTAACTGCATGATCGAGTGAGTACGCGGTGGTAATCAAGCCACCCAAGCTGTGTCCGTACACATACAGCGGCGCTTTCGGGTAGCGCTGCTTGGCTTCATTAACGATCATATCCGTGTCCTGCACCATGCGCGCCATGGAATCAAAGCGCTGGCGGTCGCCACCCGAATGAGCATGTCCGCGCAAGTCTTGTGCAAATACGGCAAAACCCTGTTTCGTAAGCTGCTCGGCAAAGCGCTGATAACGCACGGCGTAGTCCCGAATGCCATGGGTAATCACCACCACACCGCGCACCGGCACCTGAGCGGGCTGCCAAGCAAATGAACGCAAGCACAACCCATCACTCGCCATCATGGTTTTTGAGGTAAACGCAGTGGTGCGGATGCTTGGGTTAACGTCCGCACATTCCGTAGATGCCTGCGCCGCGCTGGCCAGCGTGAGCGCGGCGGCAGCGAGAGACATTTTGAGTACCAAATGTAGATTAGCTTTCATGAGGACTTTCATCGCTTGTGTTCCCTGAGTTGATTCAATAGATGAAATAGTACGGGGAGTAAGCTGTCCTCGCCATTGCAGGCGCGGCCAATTTACTGGCTTTGTGATGCCATTTTTTTCGCTGAGCGCAGCGTTAACCTTGCGACCGATCTTGAGCGCTTGACGTTTTAAAAAGTCACAAGATTAGCTGCCTGATGTGTGGTGCTTATGCGCGAT
>JANMDS010000035.1:0-3931 GCA_031376405.1 Betaproteobacteria bacterium | reverse complement strand
CTGGCGTGAAGTAATCTCGAATGGCGCGGATTACGAGCGAACTTTCCTGGTAAATCAGGAACGCGCCTTTCTGGTTTTTAGCCGCGTCGTCAATCGCTTTCCACAATTGCTCAAGGTAGTTCAAATCCCATTGCAGCTCTTCCGCAGCGCGTCCGATACCGGCAGTGCGGGCGATGACGCTCATGCCTTCTGGGATATTGAGCTGGGCCAACGTTTCTTTTAATTCAACACGCTCATCGCCTTCGATGCGACGGGAAACACCGCCACCGCGAGGGTTGTTGGCCATTAAAACCAGATACCGTCCTGCCAGAGAGACAAAAGACGTGAGCGCAGCGCCTTTGTTGCCGCGCTCGTCTTTTTCAACTTGGACGATGAGCTGCGTACCCACCTTGAGCGAATCGATCATTTTTTGGCGAGAAAAGTCGCCATCAATGCCAAGTGCCGCTTTCGAGACTTCTTTAAAAGGTAAAAAACCGTGCCGATCAGTGCCGTAGTCGATAAAACACGCTTCTAGCGAAGGTTCAACACGGGTGATGATGCCTTTATAGATGTTGCCTTTGCGTTGTTCTTTGCTGGCGGATTCGATATCGAGGTCGACGAGCTTTTGCCCTTCGACGATGGCTACGCGCAACTCTTCTGATTGCGTAGCATTAAATAGCATGCGTTTCATGCATTACTCCAAAGTGGAGCCTAAGCGCGTGCATTTGGGAGGAACCACAACATCAGAAACAACTACCGCCGCCCTCGCAACGAGGGAGCGTGCGAGGCGCAGTTTTAGCTCACTGCCAAACGAAGAGGTGCGAGCAAACCGGCTTCCACTTGCAAAAACGCGGCCAATGCACCGTCGAATCGACGTGCGGGGCGCTTGCAGGTGGGGGTTTTACGCATTTATGTGAAAGGCGTGAGCCTTTTCTTTCGTTTTACTTCGTCACCGGGAGACGCGAGGCGTGCTTCCGTTGACTAAAATTCGCATTGCTTCTGATGTGTTTTCCGGCCATCTCATCGTGCGCATCTCGCGCTCCGCCTGATTAGCCCCATCACACACCGGCTCTATTGTCGCCACAAATCGAGGCTGACGACGTGCCTCTTTTATTGCAGTTTGCCGGTGAATTGCCGAACTGGCGCTTTTCACAACCGCTGCTTTTGCACAATACGGTCGGCTACAAACCCAATAACAATTAAAATTCTATTGCAAATGAATAACTTACGCAACTCTGTTGGGGAAATCGTTCCGGGTCAGGTGAGCTTTTTGACGCTCGACGAGGAGCAGGACGGGCAACGGCTGGACAATTTTCTGATTCGGGTGTTAAAGGGCGTACCCAAAAGCCATATCAACAAAATTATTCGCGGCGGTGAAGTTCGGATAAACGGTAAGCGCTGCGATGGAAAAGACCGGTTGGCTGTCGGCGACGAGTTGCGCGTTCCTCCTATTCGCATGGCAAATGCCGCTGAAAAAGCAGAATCTGCGGCACAAGCCTTTGGCGAAAAGCGTGAGTTTCCCCACCCAATCCTCTTTGAAGATAACCATTTAATTGCGGTCAATAAGCCTGCGGGCACAGCAGTACATGGTGGAAGCGGGATCTCGTTTGGGGTAATTGAGCAAATCCGGCTCGCGCGCGACCCGGACGACACCTTAGAGCTTGTGCACCGGCTCGATCGGGAGACCTCGGGCGTGCTGCTACTTGCTAAGTCACGCAAAGCACTCGTAAATATGCATGCCATGATGCAAGAGGAGCCTGGGACGGTGAAACCCATCAAGCGCTATCTGGCGCTGGTGCAAGGGCGAGTGGCCAATGACCGGCAACACGTGAAAGCGCCGCTATTGAAATATGTGGCGGCAAATAACGAACGCCGAGTGCGCGTGGACGAAACCGACGGCCAAGCGTCCCACACAATCCTAAACGTAAAAAAACGGCTCGCGGAGTGCACGCTCCTGGAAGCCGAGCTTAAAACGGGGCGTACCCATCAGATTCGGGTGCATTGCCAATACCTTGGGCATCCGATTTTGGGTGATGATAAATATGGTGATTTCATTTTGAACAAAGCCTTGCAAAAGCCCACACCAGGACTCAAGCGTATGTTCTTACACGCCGCCCACTTATCCTTCGCGCATCCCGTTACCGGCGAACCCCTCGCGCTTGAAGCGCCACTGCCACCTGAACTTGATCGCTACTTACAGTCTTTATGAAACTCATTGTTTTTGATTGGGACGGCACCTTGGCCGACTCCACTGCGCTCATCGTCACCGCGCTGCAAAAATCATGCGCAGATTTGGCGCTGCCCATTCCGGTAGAAGAGCGCTGCCGCTACGTCATTGGGCTGGGCTTGCGGGACACCCTGATGACCGTGGCACCGACTTTGAACGAAGACCGTTACCCAGAGATGGTGGAAGCGTTTCGCCATAACTTCGTTGGTGGCGAGGCAGATATTCCGCTCTTTCACGGCGTTCCGGACATGTTGACCGATTTGAACGCGCGCGGCGCGTTGCTCGGTATTGCCACTGGCAAATCCAAGGTCGGTTTGGCGCGTACCCTCGAGCGCCACGGCATCGTGAAGCAGTTCGCCGCGACGCGCTGTGCCGACGAAGGCCGCCCCAAGCCGCACCCTGAAATGCTGCAATATGTAATCAAAACCTGTGGCACTGATTTAAATAAAACCCTGATGATCGGGGACACCACGCATGACTTACAGCTCGCAGCCAATGCGGGCGTGCAATCCGTCGCTGTCGGCTACGGCGCGCACGACCACGAACCGCTGCTCGCTCACCAACCCGCACCCCGCATCCTCGCGCACAGCATTCCCGAACTCCACACGCATTTAATTGAATGGCTTGAACTATGAACGAACTCGGCAGCCCCTCCCCTACCAATCAAGATGCCGCATGGCAACGCGGCCTGATTGAGAAAATCGCGCTTCAAAATCAAAAAGCCGAAAGCAGCAAACGCTTTTGGAAGAACCTCTGGCGGGCAGTGTGGGTTGCGCTCGCGCTGCTTTTATTAGCGGCGATCATGGGATGGCTCGACTTCACGCGACCTGACATGAAAGTATCAAAAGGTGCGCACACCGCAGTGGTACGGCTCGATGGCGTGATTGACTCTGAAGGCAAAGCCAGCGCTGAAAAAATAAACGAAGGCTTGCGCGCAGCCTTCAAAGCACCAGGCGCGAAAGGCGTAATCCTTCATTGCAACACGCCTGGCGGATCGCCAGTACAAGCAGGGCAAATTAACACGGAAATGAAGCGATTGCGTGCGGCGAATAAAGACATTCCGCTCGTTGTCGTGGTAGATGAGTTGTGCGCATCGGGTGGCTACTACGCAGCAGTGGCCGCTGAAAAAATTTATGTCGACCCGGCCAGCATCGTAGGCTCCATCGGCGTGATTATGGATGGGTTTGGCGCGGTGGGCGCGATGGAGAAGTTAGGCATTGAGCGGCGCACGCTCACGGCAGGTGAAAACAAAGCCATGCTCGATATGTTTGCCCCAGTAAATCCGAAGCATAAAGAGTACATGCAAGGCATGTTGAATGAAGTGCACCAGCAGTTCATAAAAGTAGTCAAAGATGGGCGCGGCACGCGCATCAAAGCGCCGGACGCGGAAGTATTTTCTGGCTTGGTATATAGCGGTGAACGCAGCGTAGCATTAGGCTTAGCCGATGGTTTTGGCAGCATCGATACCGTTGCGCGCGAAGTCTTCAAAGCTGAAGATGTAGTGGACTACACCCACGAAGAAAATCCGTTTGATCGGTTTGCAAAGCGTATTGGTGCAACTTTTGGAAAAGGCTTTGCGAGTGCAGCGGGCATGGACTCGGGCAAGGTGCGCTGGCGGTAGTCATTTATGCATAAATACCTGCGGCGGGGCAAAAGCAGCGTGTGTTGGTGAGATATAAAAAAAATAGCGGGTTTGTGCGGGAGATGTTATTGTAGTTTAAAAAA
>JANMDS010000023.1:0-8721 GCA_031376405.1 Betaproteobacteria bacterium | reverse complement strand
TCATTTTTCACCAGGCTTGCGCCGGTCTCGGTCAAACAGTAAAGTCGTCGTTCGACTACTTCGGATCCGAATCTTATTTGCATGATTTCGCATTCAACTAATCCGCGCTTCGTCAGCCTTCCAACTAAAACATAGCCTGAGGCAAGTGCCACCTCCCCAGCCGACGCCTTAACAATTGCGGGAACTGATGCTTTTTGGTTTAACTTAGACATCGCTCGCAAAAAAGCGAGTTGGGCGCGTGGTGGGGAAGAAGGCTGATCTCGTAGCTCAGGACTCCGTTCAACGAGGTCGTAATCAGCCGAAGTAGCTCGCATCACATTGCTCTCTATTTGCATTAGAAAGCCGCGACGCGAGCCAATACCTTCTTTGGGGCACCTCCTGGTGCTTTTTCTGATACTTGAATGTTGCCCAAATTTGTAAGGCTGGGCGCAAATGCTGGGTTGCTAAATTTCACCGTTTTCATTGTCAACTCCGATAATTAGATTAGATACAAGCGCTTTACTGCGCAAATAAAGTTTGTCACACAAATTTGTAGGCAATCCTACAGTATATAAATATCATGGTAAGTGTTGTATTTATGCAACTATCGATGCTAGCCTGCGTAGGCTGGGTCGTGACCCAGCCAGCGTAGCCCGGGTAAGGCAAAGCCCTGTAGGGTGGGCACCCCGTGCCCACGCTGACTTTTGACTGTTAATTTGACTGCGGTGGGCAGGGGCTGCCCACCCTTGTATTAAAGCTTGGGGTCAGGTCTTGCAATAGTGCATTTTTAATCCAAGGAGACCTCTGCACAACTGAATAGCTGGAACAATAGGGGACGCACCACGTTTGTGAACAATAGAACAATAGGGGACGCACCACGTTTAATTTGCAATCTAGTCGTTTGACGGTTAATTTGGCGAAAAGCCTGGGGTCATGTAATAGCGAAAAGCCTAGGGTCAGCGAAAAGCCTGGGGTCACGAAAAGCCTAGGGTCAGGTCTTGTAATAGTGCGTTTGTAATTAAATACCTGCGGCGCAGATTAGGCAATTTTTAGGAGATTTCTCCCGAAAACTGCCTAATCTGCGCCGCAGGTATTTCATACGCACGCATCTACCACCGCGCTTCAGCATCCCGCGTCACACCACTATGCAAGAAAATAGCCAGCGTAACCGCGATTAGCGAAGCGTAATCGGGGGTAATTGGTCGGGTGAACCGAACTTCTCCCCGCCACGCCAAACCGAAAAAATGCCTCGATTACGCCGCTGCGCGACTAATCGCGGCTACGGTTTTTATGCAACCCCAAACAACGCGCTCCACGCTTCGCGCGGGCTGGCGATCTTGAGGGCGGGATATTTTTCATACCAGCCTAACACGCGCTTGTCGCCAGTGATAAACCAGTCTATCTTCGCGTTCACCGCGGCTTTCACGAGCCGGGCGTCTGCGTCGTTGGCGGGGGTGGGCACGTCTTCAATCCGTTGTGCAACCTTCCACGCTGCGTCGAACATGCCGCTGGCGTTTTGCACTTCAGGAAATTTTCGGGCGAGCACTTCGTTCGCTTCGATGCGGATTAAATCGCTCGTGTAGAGCCAGCCACGGTCTGCGCATTGCAAAACAATATCTTCACACAGCCCAGAAAAAATCGTAGCGGAAAGCCAAACATTGGTGTCGAGAAAAATCTTCACGACACATCAGCAAGCACATCATCTTCTGTGAGCCAGCCTTTGCGGCGCGCGAGCGGGCCGAGCGTGGATTGGCTCAAGCGCAGCGCTTGCCGGAGCTGAAATTCCCGCAGCGATTCACGAATAATTTCGCTGCGCGTTTTCCCCATCGCTGCGCAAAGAGAGTCGAGCGATTGCAATTCGTTGGCGGCAAGGCGTACGGCAAGTGGGGTTTGCATGTCTGCGGACTCGGCTCAATATGTATAACATTGTAATACACATTGAAGGGTTATCAAAAAACAAATAGAAACCACTAATGGTCCAACCCTGTGGCGCAGAGTAAGCAATTTTTAGGAGATTCCTCCCGTAAACTACCTATTCTGCGCCGCAGGTATTTCATACGCACGCTTCTACCGCCGCTTAAACATCCCGCGCCACACCACCACTCGAAACAGCAGCGAAACCAACACAATTGGCGCGGCGGGGATGAGCGGGAGCACGCCGCCGAACACGAACATGGCACCACAAAAAAAGCCGAGCACGCACTCCAGCCGATACGCGGGCAGCGCGAGGCCGAGCAACACTGCAGCGCCGAGCACATACAGAATCGCATCATGCAAGTTCGCGCGAAAGAGCATGGCGATGCTGATGCCGAAAAGCAGCCCTACGATTAATCCAAGCGCAAACGCACGAAGCGGGCGCCCCTCTTTTTCCGCACGCCACACCGCAAGCCACGCTAGCACGGGTAAGGTGAATATGCCCCACCAATTAGGAATGGCAGGCAGATCGGCGCGGTTGAGCAGGTTGTGGCTCACCACGCCACCGTGAAAATGCTCCCAGAGCAGTTGCAGCGCGACGAGACCGAGCGCGCCCAGCGGCAGGAGAGCGCGCAGCATTGGGTACGAGGCGATTGTTTTCATTGGCTTGGCAAACCTGATGGGACGATAACGCGTTTGTATCAACGTTAACGCGCGCTTTTCAGCACTACTGCGACGAAATGCGGGCTTCGCGCCATAGGACGTTACAGGGCGCGTTGGTGTGCGCTAAACCTGCGCGCTCCGACTCACGCAAACGGATTGACCAATCGCACCTGATCGACGCGCTCGCCGCCGTTCATATCCTCGGTATAGAGCACTGCGCAGCCCGCGACTTTTGCGGTGGCAACCATCAGCGCGTCGTAATAATTGATGCGACGGGTTTGGTGGATATCAATCGCGTCGCGAATGATGGCAGGCGTGACGGTGACGACTTCCATGCGGCAGTGCATCTCGACGTGATCGCGCACGATAGCGGGATTGATCTTATATTTGCGCAGCAACACAGAGCAAAACTCGTTTAACACTTGCGTAGAGATCACCGCTTGCTTAGCAGAGCGTAGTTCGCGCAGGAGCGCTTGCGCGATGGGGCTTTTCTGTGGCTCGTCTTCGGC
Organism: Betaproteobacteria bacterium; assembly: GCA_031376405.1. Classification (GTDB taxonomy): domain Bacteria; phylum Pseudomonadota; class Gammaproteobacteria; order Burkholderiales; family Casimicrobiaceae; genus JANMDS01. Next base: position 5,656 of record JANMDS010000023.1, on the reverse strand, counting down.
GGCGGCGTAGATCAAGACGTTAGTATCAAGAAAGGCGCGCGCCGTTGAGGTGATCATCGCTCGTTGGCTTCGTCGCGGTCAAATTTCCAGCCGTTGAGCTTCATGCCCGTGCGCTTACACAGCGCCACAAACGCCTCATGCTCCACGTCCACGCGCGCGCTACCGGCCAACTGCTCTAAATAGTCGCGGACGGCTTGATTCAAGCTTTTGCCCATCTTTTCAGCGGCTTCGCGGGCAAGACGGGCGGTTTGTTCGTCTACAGCGAGGGTGATGTTCATCTCTGACTCCTGATACGTGTTCACATAATATGTGTAAAAAGCGTATCTGTCAAGATTACCACCTTACCATTCCTGTTCCTGCGGCGCAGAACAAGCGCTTTTTTGAAAGTATTTGCCGAAAAAGTACTTCTTTTACGCCGCAGGTATTTGACCGATTTGCTAAACAGCGCCCCACACCTCATGCGCAGTCTCCACACACAGCGCCAACTTTTTCCACTGATTTTCAAACGCAATGTGATTGCCATGCACCGTGCTGGAAAAACCGCATTGCGGCGAGATGGCGAGTTGGTCTAAGTTGGTGTATTTCGCGGCTTCGTCGATGCGGCGTTTCAACGCATCTTTGGTTTCCATGAGTTCGTATTTGGTGGTGACCAAGCCTAACACGACGGTTTTGTTTTTACCCAAATGGCGCAGCGGTTTAAAGTCGCCCGAGCGGGCGTCGTCGTACTCTAAAAAGTACGCGTCCACATTCATCTCGGAAAGCAGCGCTTCAGCCACGGGCTCGTAGCCACCTTGCGCAGCCCACGTGCTTTGAAAATTACCGCGACACAAATGCACGGCGAGCGTCATGCCTTCGGGTTTGTGCGCGACTACGCGATTGATAAATTTCGCGTAGCGGTGGGGCAATTCGTTTGGGTCGTCGCCGCGGGCGCGGGCGGCTTCGCGCATTTTGTCGTCGCACAAATAGGCCAAGTTGGTGTCGTCCATCTGCACATAATTGCAGCCCGCCGCGGCTAAGCTTTTGAGCTCATCGCCGTAAGCCTTCGCTACATCTTCATAAAACTGCTCGAGATCGGGATACGCCGTTTTGCTAATTGCCGCGCGACCGCCGCGAAAGTGCAACATCGTAGGTGAAGGGATGGTTACTTTTGGCGTGAGCTTCGTTTGCCGTTTGAGATATTGAAAATCAGCGAGCTGAATATTTTTTACGTGCTGGACTTTATCGATGACCTTGATAACGGGCGGCGCAAGCTCCGTGGAGCCATCGGGCTTTTGGATAAGCATAGGCAGCGCGGTTTCTACGCCACCCATTTGTTCTAGGAAATCAATGTGGAAATACGTGCGGCGAAACTCGCCATCCGTGATGCCTTTTAAGCCAACGGATTCTTGCGATTTCACCACTTCGGCAATCGCGCGATCTTCTACTTCTCGTAATTGCGTTAACGTGATTGCGCCAGATTTGGCTTGAGCCCGCGCTTCAATGAGGTAGGCAGGGCGAAGAAAGCTGCCGACGTGGTCAGCGCGGAAAGGGGGGCGAGCAGACATGCTGAGTTCCTGTGCGTTAATCGATATTCCTTGTAATCATACAGGGCACAGCGATTTACCGCGAGTGTGGATAACTCGCTACGGCTTAGACATAGCGCGGGTCGTTATCGGAGGGCAATTGCTCGAGGGTTATCGAATAATCAGTAAACCCGCATGCTCGCCAAAACGCTAGACCCTGGTTATTAATCACCATGCACTCGAGGGTGATACGTGCCTGCGTTGGCCAGGCGGCCGTGCGCAAAGCAAGCACGGCCTCCCGCCCGCACGCTTGCCGCCGCGCATCCGGCATTACGTAAAACTGACGTACCACCACATCGCGTGGACCGTCGGTGCGCCAACAAACGTAACCCACCGGTTTGCTATCGCGCTCAATCATTTGCACTACATACTCACCCGTGGCAACCCAAGCCCGCATGCGTTGTTCCAGCGCGATAGCCGTCATCGGGTTGCGCTGCCCCTCATCGCGAATGAGCGCGTAGTTCCATAACCCCAATTGCAGGCAATCGTTTTGCGACGCGCGCCGAAGTTGGATGCGTGGCTTCATTCCATCTTCACACCGCTTGCCTGGATCACGGGGATCCATTTATCGTTATCCGCTTTAATCTGCGCAGCGAACTCGGCGGGCGTGCTCTCGCGCACCGTTGCGCCTGTTGTTAAAAAACGGGCGCGCACATCGGGGCGCTGCAACGCTTGGCGCAGTGCTGTATTGAGCCTTGCAATCGTTTCGTTTGACATTCCCGCTGGCCCGACCAGTCCTTGCCAACCCGCAGTCTCCAACCCCGGATAGCCGCTCTCTCTCGCAGTTTGCACCTCCGGTACGTTTGAGTCCCGTTCCCTGCCCGTGACGTAGATCGCCTTGAGCTTACCTGCCTTAATTTGCGGCAATACTACCGAGGGCGAATCGACCAACAAGTGGGTTTGCCCCGCAATTAAATCAACGATGGCCGGCGCACTGCCCTTATACGGAATGTGAACCAATGCCGTGCCCGCTTGAGCATTGAGCAGCTCGCCGTTGAGGTGGGTGATCGATCCTGCACCACCGGAAGCAAAGCTTGCTTTCGCCGCGTTGGTTTTAGCCCAAGCCACAAACTCCTTTAGCGTTGTGACCGGTAACGTGGCCGGTACCACTGCGATATACGCGCCGGTAGACGTAAGCCCGATTGGAGAAAAATCCACGGTAGGTTCGTAAGGCTTTTTCGCCATCATGTTAGGTGCGAGCGCGAAGGGGCCCAAGTTTGCGATGAGCACGGTTGTGCCGTCGGGCGCGGCCCGCGTGAGCTCTTGTGCGGCGACTACGCCACCCGCGCCAGGTTTGTTTTCCACCACCACAGGCACATTCAGTATTTCCTGCAATGCCGGCTGCAACGTGCGGGCAACAATATCAATGCCCCCACCTGGCGGGAAACCGACGATCAGCTTAATCGGTTTTACGTTTTGAGCGCCTACGCTCGCCGAAAAACTCATAGCCACCCATGCACCTAAGCACCAAGCACGCACCATTTCTCATCCTTCCCAGTAATTTTTATTTAAGTACTCGGCAAAACACGGCCTTTAAATAACGGCTCTCATTTACATTAGCAAGCCACGGATGATCCCCACCCGCCCCGCTGACGTGTAACACCTGCACTTCTCGGTGGGCATAAAACGCCGCACGCCGAATCATATCTAAAAAATCGGCTTCCTCCACGACACCGGTACAGCTGCAAGTCAGAAAAACGCCTCCAGGTTTTACCACCGAAAGCGCGAGTTTGTTCATATCGAGATACTTCTTGAGCGCATCCATCACCTCATCGCGGCTGCGGGTCAGTTTTGCCGGATCAAGCACCACGGCGTCCCACTGCTGATTGTGCTCCATGGCTTCGCGCAGCCAAGGGAAAATATCGGACTGCACGACTCGGCCCTCGAGCTTGCTCAGCGCTAAATTCCGTTTGGCAAATTCGATGGCTTCTTCATCTAAATCCACTGCGGTAATGTCGGTTGCGCCGTTGAGCCCCGCGTATACCGAAAATCCCGCCGAGTTACAGCACAAGTCGAGCATGGTTTTTGCGCCGGAAGCGCGCACCAATTCACCCCAGCGTTTACGGTTGTCCCGTTGGTCGCAAAAAAAACCAGTTTTGTGTTTGCCGCCCACGGCCACCCGAAACTGCACCCCGTTTTCAGTGACGGTTACAGCGGAATGCGGCTTAGGATCGGTTGCGTCAAACAGCTCCTGTTTTTTGGTGTTTTCGTCGGCAAACGCGTGGATGCTGCACTTTGGGAACTGCGCCTTAAGCGCAGAGAACACCCAATCGCGCACCCGCCACATACCGGCTGCATAGAACACGACAACAAGCACATCATTAAATCGATCAACGATCAATCCTGAGAGCCCATCGCCTTCGGCGTGAACTACGCGATAGGCGTTGGATACGCAGTCTAAATCGAGAATTTTGCTGCGTAAATTTGCCGCTCGCTCGATGCGCTCGTGAAAGAAAATTTCGTCGATTTCATCACCTGCGTCTTCGGTGAGTAAACGCACCGCCATCGGCGCAGCATTGTTAAAAAAACCCCGCCCAATCCATTGCCCATCGTGCCCCACTACGTCTACGATTTCTCCTGGGAGCACACGGCCTTTCGGTCGATCCACCGATTTTTGAAAAATAAGCGGGTGGATATACGTGCGCTCCGCTTTCAAGCGGACAATCGGCAATGCTTGGCTCTTATTCGGCTTCACTTCATCACTCGTTTTAACCACGCCACGCGCGCCACGCGCGCCTCATCATTCAAGTTCGAATCCGCCTCATAAGTATGCCGCTCTTTTGCGCCTTTTGTCGCCCGCCACAAATCCACTTGTTCCATCGTTGTCGTCCAATCGTCTTGTGTGGCAAATTGGAAAAACACTTTGGCGTGCACGGTATAGGGCATCCACACTTCGGTATCGAATTTGGCCAAACCGTACAAATACGGGCCCCACTGGGCTTTGTCGAATGTGTCGCGCAAACGGGTGGAAGCGGGCCGCTCGCTCACCTGCAGCCAACCGCTCGGTTTTCCTGGAGGCGCGAGTAACGCAATGGCATCTATTTTGATATCCATCGCCGTAAGTATCGTACCCACCAACGCGCCGTAGCGATGCCCCACCACGCCCACGCGCTCGCCGTTTATGCCTGCTTGACTGCGTGCCCACGCGAGCGCGTGTTGCGCCCGCCTAGCCGCTTGCGCGATACTCACACCATCGTTTGCGCCAGGGTTCGCAGCTGTGGTCAGGGGTAACTCGACATGCAAGCTGGCGATGCCGTCACCGGCCAGTGACACGCCTTCTTCAATAAAGCTACGGGCATTTGCACTCGCACCCTCGGCATGTAAGAACACCACCAACGGATGTTTTTTGGGAGCACTTGGCGTGAGCAACCATGCGCGCGCAGCGCCCGCATCGTCGCTCCACGTAATTTCAACCTCCTTCGCATTCCCGCGCGTAGTGTTTGCTTTCGCTTGCGGGGCGGCGCTTGGGCTGCTCACGCTTACTAGGTGTCCCGTTAACTCCGACGGAGGTCGGGCGGCGTTGGCCTGCGCAGAACACAGCACAACACACGCCATAGCGATTTGAACGAAATAATTCACTCTAACTCCAAGAATAGTTAAAAACCTGCGGCGCAAAATAGCCATATTTTCGCCCTTATCTCCCAGATTTTGACCTGTTTCGAAGCATCCCCACGCGAAGCGCCGCGCAACGTCTTGATTTACAGACAAAACAACGCGCTTTTCACACACTCGTAAAATCATTACATGATGCAACTTTTGATTCCCTCTGTTCTCGTCGGCGCCGCGGCGCTATTCGCCCACACTTGCATTGCGCAGACCTCTACGCAGGCCGCACCGCAGATTGCGGCGGCCTCGTATGTGCTCATCGACTTGACCACTGGCTCTACGCTCGCGACGAGCGACCCCACCCTCGCGCGCGAACCGGCATCGTTGACGATACTGATGACGGCCTATGTGGTCTTTCAAGCGTTAAAGCAAAAAAACATTGCGCTTACCCAAAACGTACCGGTAAGCCCAAAAGCGTGGAAGGCCGAAGGCTCGCTCATGTTCATCGAGCCAAACAAGCCAGTCACCGTGGAAGTGCTTCTTCGCGG
>JANMDS010000241.1:0-1694 GCA_031376405.1 Betaproteobacteria bacterium | reverse complement strand
GGATCGCCGGCACCGCCGCGTTATGTTCCGAACGTATTAATGAGTGCGGTTGGATCAGTCAATACTTCGGCAGCGACGGACGGAAGCGGATTCTACTCGCTGAGCGGAATGGGAGCCGGTGCATACACGGTAACTCCGACCAAGACGGGCGGAGCGACGCCACTTACGGTCAGTGGTCTTGACTCTGCCTGTATTGCACAATATGTCGTTGGTATTGCAGGATGTATGTTCCCGACAAACACTGCGGCACAGCTAACCGTTGCGGATGTCAGTGGCACTGGCGGTATCACGTCATTTGACGCAGCACTCATTGCTCGCTTCACGGCGTCGCTTCCGGGTAGTGGGTCAGCGGGTACGTGGAGATTCGTTTCGACGAGCACGTCTTATCCAAACGTAAATACCAATTACGTCAACCAAGACTACTCGGCCCTCCTAATGGGTGATGTAACGGGTAACTACAATCCGGCATCACCACGTCCGGCAGTGATCGCAACCGGTGAACGACCAATGCGAATTTCTGCTCCTGAAACGCTGGCAGCTTCAGGATCGGTCGTCTCTATACCGGTGACTGTTCAGGACACAACCGGAAAGAGGATCCTCTCTTACCAGTTCGATCTGAGGTATGACCCAGCGGTTCTCGAACCGGCGGCAAATACGGTGGATCTCGCGAGCACGCTCAGCGACGGCATGTCGGCAACGGTCAATCCGATCGAACCCGGACTGCTCAAGGTTGTCGTGTTTGGGGTGAACGATCTGGCAGGAGCAGGTGAACTGCTCAAGCTTAATTTCAACGTTATCGGCGATGTCGGCTCTGCGAGTAACATCACCTGGGAAGACTTCGTTCTTAATGAAGGAGGCCTTAACTTTGAAACTCGCAACGGACGCGTGGTGGTGAGAGCGGCGGCGAATGACGCTGCGATCAAGGGACGCGTACTTACGGCGGCAGGACAGCCTGTCTCGGGTGCAACCGTCACGATCGTCGACACAACCGGCCAGACACGTACCGCAAGGTCGTCGAGCCTTGGCCACTTCACGTTTGCCGAACTTACCGTCGGACAGACCTACACCATCAGTGCCTCCGCGAAACGCCATACGTTTGCCTCGCAAACCATTAGCGTCACCGGTGATGCTGTCAATCTGGACCTGATCGCTGAGCAATAAACGCTCGTCGTAAGGCTTAAGGGCGGGGACACCTACGCGGTCCCCGCCCTTTTCAAGCATTTTTTAGAAACGGGAGGATTTATGAAAGGGCCTAACAGTCACTCAGGACCACTATATTTTGGCATACGGACGCTGATATTATGTGCGTTCCGCGCCGCTGGACGTCAGCACGTCAATTTCGCGATAATTTTCGCCGCATTCGCCATCTTCGCTCTTACGGCAAACGTTTCCGCTGCTTGCAATACGGTCACCATTCCGTCCGGTATTACTGCCAAACGAAACACGACCGTTACGGTCCCGCTCACGGTCGATGATGTCACCTCCGCTGGCGTCATTTCATTTGACTTCAGATTTACGTACAATTCGTCGATCCTCACCTATACAGGCTTTACTCAAACCGGCACACTCAGCAGCACCATGGTCATCACGATCAATCCGTCGCCGCCGGGAACCCTCGTCATCTCAGGCTTTACTGCCTATCCGCTGAGCGGCCCCGGAACGCTCATCAATTTGAACTTTACGACCACAGGACC
>JANMDS010000566.1:0-18185 GCA_031376405.1 Betaproteobacteria bacterium | reverse complement strand
TGGATCCTGTTTCTCCATTGCAATGGATTTTTGTTGTTACTGCTGCTGTTGTTGCCATCAATCAAGGCATGCCGATGCTGTTGCGCTATTGTACTTGTTGCAGTAAATGCACGAGCACCGCCACTTGCCGCTCATCCATGAGCGCAACAAACGCCGCACGCAGCGCCACTTCTGTTTTGCCGAAACCCACATCGCCACATACCAAACGGTCCATCGGGCGATCAGAAATCAAATCTTGAATCACTGCGTGAATCGCGGCGGATTGATCCGGTGTTTCTTCAAACGGGAAGCCTGCCGCGAAAGCTTCATAGCTGTGCGCATCAAATTTACAGCTCATGCCCTTGCGCGCGGCCCGCTGGGCATACAAATTGAGAAGCTCGGCTGCGGTATCCCGCGCTTGGGCTGCTGCCCGCTTCTTTGCCTTCTCCCATGCCCCCGAGCCCAACGTATGCAAAGGCGCGTGTTCGGGGTCCGTACCAGAATAGCGGGAAATAAGATGCAAGCTGCCAACCGGAACATAGAGCTTGGCTTCGTTGGCGTAATCGATGTGCAAAAACTCACTTGCGCCCTCGCCCATATCCAAGCTCACCAGTCCGCAATACCGCCCGATGCCGTGCTCTTGGTGCACCACCGGATCGCCCACTTTGACTTCCGCCAAATCTTTGAGCATGCCATCAACATTGCTCTGGGCGTTGCGCTTGCGCTGGGCTCGGCGAGCGGTTGTGGCGTAGAGCTCCGTCTCCGTGACCACAATGATGCGAGCGGCGGGATTTTCAAAACCCACATAAAGCGGCGAGGTGATGAGCGCAAATTTGGCAGTGCTGGCCGTCGCCTCATCGAGCGAATCAAACAGCTGCGGCGAAATAGCATGTTCCCGCAGCAAATCCGCGAGCGTTTCACGCCGACCATTCGATTCCGCGCAGAGCACCACTTGCGGTGCGCTCGGGCGATCAAGAACCCGTTTCAACTTCTCGAGCAAATCGCCCGCTTTGCGATCTACTGCGATATCCGGCGCTGCCTTGGTTAAGCCGGTATCGGCCGCGTCGGCGCGAAATTGAAATCGTGCAAAGCGCTTGAGTCCATGCAAAAAATCATCTTTGGGCACAAACAACTGAGCTGGCGGCAGGCAGGAGCGAGACGTGTCCCCACGAAGCAGTTTGTAGCGGGCTTGCGTGTCGGCCTCAAACTGCGCGAGGGCGCCCGCCAAATCGCCATGCTCGAAGGTTATCGTATTGCTGCCGACATAATCAAAAAGCGTCGTGGTGTGTTCAAAAAAAAGCGGTGTGTAGTATTCAATGCCGCCCGCAATCACGCCGTTACCGATATCCTTGTAAAGCGCACAGCGCGATGGGTCGCCTTCGAACACTTCGCGAAATTTCTTCCGAAAAAACGTGCGCGCGCTTTCGTCCGTGGGGAACTCCCGTGCAGGCAGAAGGCGTATTTCCTTCACGGGAAACAGTGTGCGTTGCGACTCCGTATTGAATTGTTTGATTGATTCGATTTCATCATCGAACAAATCAATTCGAAATGGCAGCGCCGCGCCCATCGGGTACAGATCGATGAGCCCACCGCGCACGCAATACTCGCCAGGGGCAACCACTTGGGTTACGTGCGCATAGCCCGCGAGGGTTAGCTGCGCACGCATAGCTTCTAGATTAAATTTTTGCCCTGTTGCGATCGAAAACGTGTGCGCCGCATGAAACGCGAGTGGTGCAAGCCGGTGCGATGCAGTGGTGATGGGCGCTATAAAAATATGGGTTTGCTGCTGCAACAGTCGATAGAGCGCCAACAAACGCTCACTCACCAAATCCTGGTGGGGCGAAAAATGATCGTAGGGTAAGGTCTCCCAGTCGGGAAACAGATCGACATTCAATGTCGGCTCGGCCCAGCGTAGCTCCTCACTTAAGCGCTGCGCGATTTGGGCCGATGCACACAATACGAGCAACAAGCGGCCCTCTTCGCGCGCACGCAGCCCCAGCGCGGCAACTGCGAATGCATCGCTCGATCCGTGAAGCTGCGGTAAGGAACACCATTGCCCCTGCGCAGGGGTTGCGGGAAGTGTGAACGAAAGCGATGACTGCACGTACTGGTCTACTGAAAACAATCCGTGAGTTTATCGGTGTTCGCTTACAACGCAACGAGTTTGCGGATTGCCTGCGCAAGCTGGTGGTAGGTGGCGGGCTTTGAGAGCAACATCACATCGGGCGCAATCTGAGCTTTTTCGCCCATCGCATCAAACATAGCAATATCGCCAGTGAGCAATATGGCGGGGATATGTTGCCCCGCTTGCGCGCGCAGCGACGCGATTAGCTCCATCCCGTTGCGATCTGAGCTGCCGAGCCGATAGTCGGTAATGACAATCCTAACCGGGCGATCACTGCGCAGCTGCGCAGTGGCGGTGAACATGGCATCGTGGGTGTTCGCTGCGGGATACACCTCGCAGCCCATTGCCACCAGCGCGGTCTTGGTTGCGTCTAGCGCAGCCAGCTCATCATCAACTAGCAACACAGAAATGCGTGAAAGTGGATTCGCGACTGGCAGACTACTTAGCAAAGGTGCCGGCGAAAGCGTTGGTGCAGGCGGGCGAACCTCCGGGATCGTCACGGACATAACCGTTCCTCTGCCAACTTTCGAGCACACCTTGATAGGATGATCTAGCAGGCGCGAGAGACGTTGCACGATGGCAAGCCCGAGGCCCAAGCCTTTTCGGCGATCCCGTTCTGGATTGTCGAGCTGTACGAACTCTTCAAATACTTCATCGAGCTTATCCGCTGGAATCCCGACGCCCGTATCCCACACTTCTATCCGAATTTTTGAGCCGCTCGTACGCACCCCGACCAACACCCCTCCACGTTGTGTGTAACGAATTGCATTGGAAACTAAATTTGACACGATGCGCTCAAGCAGAGCCGAGTCCGATAGTACCCACGCGTTACGGGTGCGGACGCGAAAACTGATGCGTTTTTCTGCGGCTACACCGGCATAGCGCGACTCGATGCCTTCGAGTATCGGCTTCAGTGGGAAACGTGATTTGCGGGTCGCCACCGTCGCGCTATCTAGCCTCGAAATGTCCAAAAGGCTTTCGAAAAGTGCATCAAGAGATTGCACCGACTGATCTACTTTTTGCAGCAACCCGTCGACTTCGCTGTCTTTATTGCGAGCCCGCGCCGTTTCCAAAAACAATACCAGTGAATGCATCGGTTGCCGTAGATCATGGCTGGCCGAAGCCAGAAAGCGGGTTTTATCTCGGCTCGCTCGCTCCGCCTCGATGCGCAACAACTCGCTTTCGCGTCCCATTTTTTCAGCATGTTCGCGCGCGTTTTCAGCCCGCCCGCGTTCCTCCCAAAGCGCGGCGGAGGTAAGCTCTAACTCAAACTTGCGTCGGCTCGCTTCTTCCAACCATTGGTGGAGCTGATATCCCGTACGCAACACGAGAAGCCATCCGACGAACAATCCCAGGCCGATGGCCCGCGAGCGAAGGTCGGACTCAATGGCAAACATCAGCGCGGTCGGCAAGAGCGCACCGACCACGAAGGCCACAAACGCTGGGAAATAAGCGATCGACGTGGTGGTAGCACCTACACAGAGCGCGCACATGAGCGCTAAAAATACGGTGCGCCCTGGGAAATCCAGATACGGAAAAAATAGCACCGCGGCCAACGCCCAGCTCATGCTACGCAGTAAAGCGAATGCAAATAGCCAGCTTCCGATCCGTTGGGTTTTGATGCTGTGTTCAGAATGCCGACGGGTTACCCGCCCCAAAATAAGTGAGGTGGCAAGGGCAAAAATATGATAAGCCACCCATACAAACAGCCGCGACGTGGGCACCACATCCCGCACAGTAAAGTAGAGCACGACCGCCGCAGAAAATTGGGCGACCAAGATGGAATTCAGCATGCGCAAACCGGTCTGAACCGCGTCCCGGCGCACCGCATCCGCTACGGCGCCGGGCGGGACTGGGGGCAATGTTTCCGGCAACACGTGTGGCGTTGTCATCGAAGGGGGGCTCATATGCGTTATTATCCCTACTTTAGGGCCTAAACACTCTCCGACTTTTGGGGGATGTGATTGCAGAATAAAAGTGAAACACTGGGTAGTACCTGCGGCACAGTTTTAGCATTTCCACGATTTCCGGGGCCGACCTGGTTTCGACGGGGGCACTGAAGCAGTGCGGGGCATGCCGAGGGGTTACTCCTCGTAAAACCGTGACAAAACAAAGTAATCGCTAACGACAACCGTTACGCTCTAGCCGCCTAAACACCGGTTAGCCTTGCACTGAGCTGCGTGTAGTTTAGGTGGGGGGTTAAAGCCCCATAGCAAGGTCATTTAATCACGAGTAGGTTTTGCGGATGCCCCTGACGCAAAGCCGAAATTTAGGGGGCTGGTTTGTACGTAGCCTGTGGCTTGACGACGTGCAGATGAGATCAAATAAGACCACTAAGCATGTAGTCCTGTCTGTGAATGGTCTTCGGACGCGGGTTCAATTCCCGCCGGCTCCACCATGTTTGGGCAATCGCGTAGCAAGATCGGCCCATAAAAAAACAGCCCGCCCTACGCGGGCTGTTTTTTCTCCGCTGAATTGAAGATCGAGGGCATTGAAGATGAGCGCTAAAGGGAATCTAAACGTGATGCATCGTTTCGTCATTCTCGGCGCGACCGGCGCGGTTGGCGGGCAATGTGTAAAGGCCGCACAGGCTTGCACGCCGCCACCGAAACTTACGCTACTCAACAGGCGTACGGAGCCCGCGCTTGATGGTCCGGGAACAACGCAGCATGCGGTGGATGTTTTCGACCCGGCAACCTACCGTGCGCTTCTATTTGGGCACTCCGCCGCAATTTGCACATTTGGCGTAGGTCAGCCTTCCAAAACCTCCGAGGCAGAGTTTGTACGCGTCGATAAAGAGGCTGTTATCACGTTCGCCCGTGCTTGCAAGGATGCAGGTATCGCCCACTTTTCGATCCTCAGCGCAGTAGGCGCGAACGCGGCTTCGCGTTCGCGCTATCTGCGGGTAAAAGGTGAATTGAACGACGCACTCGTTGCGCTTCGATTTGATCGCTTAAGCATTTTTCAACCTTCAATGATCTTGACGCCGACCAATCGCTACGGAGCATCGCAGGGGCTTATGCTGGCCGTGTGGCCCACACTTAGTCCAGTTTTGCGAGGCGCCCTCACGAAGTATCGTGGCATTGATGTGCAAATTTTAGGGACCGCAATGGTACGCAACGCCTGCCACGGCGGGCGAGGCGTTGATGCGTTGCATTGGGCCGAAATTACTAAAATTGCGGCGAACTAACTGCAAAACTTGAAAGAAATTGGCGATTTTTAAGCTATACCTGCGGCGTAAAAACGGCACTTTTTAGGATTTATCTCCGAAAAAATGCCGTCTTTTTGCGCCACGAATATGTGCTGAGTTTGCTTTCAACCGATTGCCAGAATCTAAAAACGCCAAACACTTTTCTTGTTGGCTTTCACTGAATCTTCCACCCCTGATGGCAATGCACAGTGATACGGCCCGCGCCCAAATTGCACGAGCTGCGTAACTTGGGGCTTGTATTGCGTTTCGGCAGTGCTTTGCACTACGGGGCCGAGCGCCAGCGCGTGACCTGCTTTTACAAATACCGGGATGCGCTCTAAATCGTAGTCGAACTGCACGACTTCGCAATCATCGAAATGGTTGCCTGTGAACAAATCGTACCAACCGCCTTCGTTCTCGGGCAGGTAACCTTCCACTGTTCCTGCTTCGCAGAGTATTGGCATAACGAGCAGCGAATCGCCGCACATAAATTGGTGTGGATACGCCGCTGCGGTGCGGTCATTCGGATACATGAGCGCCATCGCACGCATCACCGGCATGGCGCTGGTCGTTGCATCTTCGCAGGCGGCGGCGAGGTAGGGCAGCAAGCGGTAGCGCAGCTCGAGCCAGTAACGGCAGATGCGCTCGGCTTGCGCGCCAAAACACCACGGCTCGCGCTCGCCGATACCGTGGATGCGCATGTGCGAGCTAAACGTGGCCGCTTGCAGCCAGCGTACATAGAGCGCAGCCGTGGGTTGCGCAGCGCCGTAAAAACCACCGATGTCAGTGGCGTGGAACGGGAAGCCACTCATGCCGTAGTTGAGCGCGCCACGCAGCGAGCCGGCAAGCCCGCCCCAGTCCGATTGCGGATCGCCGCCCCATTGCACGGGGTAGCGTTGGGCACCGATCCATCCGGCGCGGCCCCAAACCACGGCATCGTTGCCGTAATATTTTTTGCTCGCTTCCCAGACGCAGCGGTTGTACAAGTGGGAGTACACGTTGTGTAAAGCCGTGCCATCCGCGCCGTTGTGTGCGAGGGCGTCGGCGGGCACTTGCTCGCCGAAATCAATCTTAATCGTATCGCAGCCTAGCGCGAACAATTGTCCATGTTGGTCGTGCCACCATTGGTAGGCGATGGGATTAGTGAAATCTACGATGCCCGAAGGTGGCAGGGGCGTGAGCACGTTGCCAAACGGGGATGTTTTTGCGTCGGTGTCCCAATTGAACACGTAGGTTTCACCGCGTTTTGTTTTGAGGAAATAGCCTTTGCTGGCGAGCGCAGCGAACTGCGCGTTGTGGATCGAGACGAGCGGATACTCCCAGCAGCAAATTTTGAAATGCATGGAGTGCAGTTCATCGTTGATAGGTTTTATGTTTGGATAACGCTTCTCATCCCAACTGAAATGAAAGCGCGTTGGGGTATCTTGCCAAGCACGGCCATCGTAAGTAATCACGTCCGCTGGAAACTTTTTATCGCGTAGCGTTTTCGCAGCGGCCAAAATATCGTCGCTTGTTTTGTAGTAAGCGCGGCTCACCCATAAGCCTAACGACCAGTACGGCACTTGCGGCGCGAAGCCGGTAAGTTCAGCCTGCCTTCTCAATACCTCGGCTGGATTTTCGGCGGCGATTAAAAACAAATCGAGCGCAGGGTTGTCCACTACGATCGTATAGCTGCGCGCGCTCCACTGCCCATAGCCTACGCCGTGGTGGATGTCATGGGTGGCATGGGTGAGGATGCCCCACGTACCGGCCGCGTTGTGCGACCAAAAGAAGGGGATATTTTTGTACGCGAGCTCGGTAGACACACCCAACGCATCCTCCACACGCGAGCGAATGAGTTGCCCGCGCTTGTTGAGCGCGGTGAATTTTTCTCCTCCACCGTAAATACCCACTTCTTCATCGAGCGCAAACGAGGCCATGCTCTGACAGGCGTTCACACCGAAACAGGGCAACCTTGAATAGCCACGGAAATGCTCATCGGTAAGGGAGGTGAGCAGCGTTTTGCCGTTGCGTTGCAGGGCGATACGCAGCGGCGCGTGATAAATCGTGAGCTCGGCATCGCCGTTGGCGAATACCGTTTCCTCATCGTTGCCCACGGCGTCGAGTTGCGCGTTGGGCTGGGCGAGGATGAGGCCGTAGTCGGGCATCGGTTGCGGGTTCACGCGGATCCGAAACGTGCTCTCCCCATAAGTGGAAATTTCTACCCACAGCTTAGCGCCATTCGCACCTTCACACTGCACCACCCCCGCATTGCAACTTTTTACCTTTTCAATCCGCTCAAACGATAAAAAATCTATCTGCGTCACTTAATCATCTCCCGCACGTGCGCGATGCCAGACTTCATGCCGTTCATGAGCGTGCCCATATCGGAGCCCATGCTCACTGCACTAAAGCCCACATCGAAAGCCCAGCGCACCAATTCTGGAGTTGGCATCACAGTGCCTAAACCGATATTGTGATCGGCACAATAGCGGCCTACTTTTTCCATCTCGCCGCGTACTTCTTTGTTCGATACATCGCCGCCGTGCCCCATAAGTACGCTTAAATCGCCCGGGCCTACAAATAAACCGGTGATGCCCGGCGTATCGGCAATGGCTTCCATATTTTTGAGCGCGGTGGGCGTTTCGAGTTGGGCGATTACACAGAGCTCCGAATTCACTTGCGATGGGTAGTCGTGAATAGAGGTGTACCTCGAACCGCGATGCATTTTGGCGTAGCCGCGCGCGCCTTGGGGTGGGTAGTAGCAGGCCGCTGCAATGGCTTTAGCATCCTCGGCTGTTTGAACAAATGGGAAGTACAGCGACATCGCACCGAGATCGAGCGCGTGTTTGGTGGCGATAGGGTCGTGCGAGGCCATGCGCACCACATTCATCGTAGGCGTGGCATCAATGGCTTGTAACAGCCCGCGCAAACCATGAATCGGCTCGGTGCCGTGCTCCATATCAATCACAACAAAATCATATCCTGCGTAGCCCATTGCTTCGAGCACGGTGGGCGAGCCAGACATGAACCAGCCGCCGAAAACGCGACGGCGCGCGATAAAAGCTTTACCAAAAGCGTTGGGCTGCATGGGCACATTTTCCAAATTTTGTAATTGCATGATTATGCGTGGCGCGCGGCTCAAGTGCGAGCGATTTGGCTGGTTCTGGCGTAAAAAAGAGCGCATTTTTAAGGAGATAAATCTCAAAATGAGCCTTTTTTACGCCGCAGGTATTGCTACTTTTTAGGCCGGAAGTGCGCCCAATTTGCCCGCTTGATAATCCTGAAACGCTTGCACGAGCTCGGCTCGAGTGTTCATTACGAACGGGCCGTGCCCGGCGATGGGTTCGCCCAACGGCTGTCCGCCGAGCACGAGCAATTTCGCACTCGCGCTCGCAGTGAGCGCAATGGTGGTGCCCGTTTTGCCCATGAGCGCTAATTCGCCGGGGGAGACTTTCGTGCCATCGCCGAAATCCACTGCGCCTTCTAGCACGGCCACTGCGGCGGTGTAGCCCTCGGGGATCTCAAGCGTTGCAACCGCGCCGTTGCCGCTGAGCCGAACATCCCACACGTTCACAGGGGAATGGGTTTTGGCAGCACCGGGTGTCTGCGCAAAGTTGCCGGCAATCACACGCACCGTGCCTGCATCATGCGCAAGCGACACCACGGGAATTTGATCCCGCATGATCTCTTGGTAGCGTGGTGGGGTCATTTTTTGCTTTGCAGGCAAATTCACCCACAGCTGCACCATCTCGAACCGCCCGCCACTTTTGGCGAAATTGCGCCCGTGAAACTCTTCGTGCACCACGCCCGAGGCCGCCGTCATCCACTGTACGTCGCCCGCACCAATCGTGCCGCTCGCGCCTGAAGAATCCCGGTGCTCCACTTCGCCGTCATACACAATCGTAACCGTTTCGAACCCACGATGCGGATGCTCGCCCACGCCTAAACGCTTTTCAGTGGGCGGAAACTGCGCCGGGCCGGCGTAATCGAGCAGCAAAAATGGGCTAATGGATTCACCGTGTTCGCCATAAAACATGAGCGTACGCACTGGGAAGCCATCGCCCACCCAATGTTGCGATTGGGTGCGCAATACACGGTCGATCAATTTGTTCATGGCGAGTGTGGGTGCGGAGCGCGCACGTTGAATTCAATGCCCTAGTTTCTCTCAAATACCTGCGGCGTAAAAACCGCATTTTCCGAGCGATATCTCCCAAAAAATGCCGTTTTTACGCCGCAGGTATTGCAGTTTTTCAAATCGTCTGTGCGGGCAGATGGACCAGCGCACGCCTGCGCTCTACATTGTGCCGCCATAATAAAGCGCCGCCTGAAAAACACGCAACCGCAGCGAGGCCAAACGCGATCCACGCGTGCCCCTCGAAATCAAACAGGGCGAGTAGCACAACGAAGAACATGAGCTTTGCGGCCAAACCGTCGTAGCTGCCTTGCACCACCGTGGCCACGCCGCGGGCGGAGGCGTTACCAAAGCGCATCGAAATTAACACCGATAACGCGAGCACGGGTGCGCTAGCCACGATCCCACTCCAGCGCGCTGACAGGTTTGGCGCTATCAAGAAAACGAGCGTCAGTAACACGAACGGGGCGAGGTAGTCGAGCCTCCAATCGCGAGGCTTCAATTTCTGGGATTGCGCGGGTTCGCGTAAAGTCCCTCGGGCCACCGCTGCGCACAATCCGACTAATATTGAGGTTGCCAACACAGATTGAAACGGGCTACTCACCAAAGCCTCTTTGGCAAACACGACCGCCGCAAATGACGCGAATGTGACCGGCGCACTCAACGCGAGCGGCCACTTTCGAAGCAAACCGAAAACAGTCAGCGCAACGGCTGCCCCGCCAATGGCGTCTATGCTTCCTGCTACGGCCGCACGCGCGGCGTCTGGTCCGCTCGCGAGGTAAAGCGTAAGCACAAACGGGCCGGAGGTGAGGGGTAAACACACGCATAAACCGGCCATGCGATGGCCCGCATTGCGCTGAATGGTGAGCACGAAGCCCAGCGCTAAAAATCCCGCGCAGATTGCAAGCCAAGTCATCGTCCGCGCTCCTTAGTTTGCGGTTTTGGAATGGCTGCAGCAGCTTAGTGGGGAGAGTTCGTCGTGCTCAAGCTCACCGTTTGTGTTTGCATTCGCTAGGGCGAACACAACCGACAACTCAGCTTGTACTGGCGCAACAAACGCTTGGTAGGCGGAATCGGGTTGGGCAAGGACCGAAACGGCCAGCGCCAAGGCCCCCGCCATCGCGAGCGCAAGCGAACCGAGCGAGACCGATTGGGATGCGAAATACGGTGCAGTGGTATTCATATTTTTGCCTCTTTTGTGGTTGTTTAAATAGGGATAAATTGGGGTGCGCGTAATTCCGGCGGTGTGCCAGACTCGTGATGCGCTGGCACAGCGGGCTGCGTTCGGGCTGGGCTTACGCCCTGATTAATGGCAGCATCGAGCGCTAACGTAAGCCCGATTGCAGCCAATGCCGACAAAACAAGGGATCGCACCGGCACATAAAGAATCGGCGCAGGGCGTGGTGTTGGAGCGGTACGGGTTGCAACGTTCATCTCAGGCTCTCATTGCGAGCGAAAAGGGATTTCCTTTTCGCAATCGACACCTGAACTTTAAAAAAGCACGCGCAAACGCGAATCGGTCTTTTCCCCTATTTTTCGTTAGGGCAACCCTTAATTTTCGTTTTTTGCGCTGTCGGAATTTGGCGACGGCAAGGGGTTAGCGCGGTTGATGTAAGCGCCTGCTTTTACGGAGATAACGGCTTTTTATTGTTTATTTTGCGCCGCAGGTATTTTGTGCATCACGCAAGATCAAGATCCAGCAATTGCATCGTTTGTGCAATCTTCGCTGCATCGGTGCGGTTTTTTGCGTTCAATTTGGCAAGGAGCGATGAGACGTGATGCTCCACCGTTTTCGGAGAACGAAATAGCTCATCGGAAATTTGGCTGTTGGTTTTGCCCCGGACGAGCAAGTGCAACACCTCGCGCTCTTTTGCGGTAATGCCAAATTCGCTTTCTTTGCGCGCCCGATACGGGCCACGCGGCACGCCCTTTACACCCGTACGCCGCGCCCATTCACGCATTTTTTGTGCTGCGGGCGTTGCACCGACGTCATCGAAGAGCTCAATGGCCTTCATGCGCGCGCGCTCGTCTCCGTGCGCTAGCGCTAGCGCTTGGGAATACGGATCGCCGATGCGTTGCCAGGCGGTTGCAGCGGCAGCGATATCGCCGGTCATTTCAAGTGCAAACGGTTTAGCCACTTTATGGGCATTGGCAATTTGCGAGCGTCCACTGCGGTGCATCCAAATAGCGGCTTCGCCAAAATCCCATGGATTGTGATCGTGGTTTGGGAAGGCCCATACGCCTTGAATTGCGTGCTCGATCGCTGCGGGGTTGTCTTCGAGCCAAGCTTTTTCCGCCCGCGCCACGAACATAGGCCACACCCGCTGCAGCTCTCCCGTGGCCTGGGCAATGGAGTTCGCCTCATCGTAAATGCGCTCCGCATCGCGGTGGCCCGTGCGCAAATACACGTAGGTGAGCACGTTGAGCGCAGGCGAGCGCATCACGCTGGTAAGCCCATCGTGGGAGAGCGCCTCCAGTGCGACCGACTCCGCTGCGGAAAATTGGCTCGCCAACAGCTCAATTTGCGCCGATAAGCCTTCGAGGTAATGCGTCCACGAATCTAAATCGTGACGTCGATCAAACTCGAGTCCTTCGTTGGCGAAACGTCGGGCAAGCGGCAAATCCCGACACCCCAGGCCGTAGGAGGCCATATTGGTGTAGACCCGAGCGGCCTGTTCATGGAACCCGTGTTCTCTGGCCAGCGCCAAGCTCTCTTCTAGTTTTGCAACGCCACCTTCTTCGTTTGCAAACGCCTGCGCGGTGCCAATATTGTTCAACGCGTGCACGCGCACTTCTGTTGCACCCACTTGCTCGGCCAAGGCAATAGCGCGTTCGCCAAATTCAACTGCTTTGCGCGTATCACCATTGAGCATTGCGTGTTGCGACACGACACTGTATCCCCACGCTTGCTCGGCACAAGGCGCGGCGAGGGCTAACTCGACCAGCGCACGATCGGCATAGCTACGCGAAAGCGTGCTCTCGCCGCGATACCAATGCAGCCGGGCGGCCCAGCGGCAATTGAGCGCTACTTTTTCTTTGTCACCAATTTGTTCCCACAACGTGATGGCTTTTTTTCGCGCAACGAGCGTTTCATCGGTAATTTTTACGAGCGCCGCCTCATACGACCAGGACTCGTAACACTGTGCAATCACGCGCTCGCTCGCCGCTGCGCCTGCGGCTATCGCGTCGAGCGCGGTTTGCAAATGCGCGGCGGCCTCGCGGTGCGCACCAGCCGCAGCCGCTTCTTCTGCGGCTGTTTGCGCGTGCCGCAAGATCGTTGCGTGATCGCCGGTGGCGTGCGCGTGGTGCACCAGCCGCGCGGCATCGGTAGAACTCTGCGTGTTTAATGCGGCGAGGGCTTTCGAATGGAGCGCCACCCGCAAGGCTGGAGCCAAATTGGCCTCACAGGCACGGCGAGCAAGCTCGTGGCGAAACAAAACCGCCGCGGTGTTATCCGCTTCAACCAAAACACCTCGGTACACGCATTCAGCAATATCCGAATCGTCCGCACGTTGCAGCATTTGCCGTATCAACCATTTTTCGGCGCGGCCCGGGATGATGCTTACTGCGTTGAGCACATCTAATTGCGCGGCGGGCAGCCGTGCCATACGCGCTTGAACGGCATCCCGTATCGTACTTGGAATGGCCTTGGTATCACCGGCGGCTAACGCTTCGGTTGCAAAAAACGGATTGCCCGCCGTAATTTCGTAGAGCGTATCGCTATTGAAACGACTACCTTTTGCCAAGGTGCCAATCGCCTCGCGTGAGAGCGCTGTCACCGGCACGCGCACGACGGCATCGGCAGGCAAATCGCCCAATACTTCGCGCAGCGGGTGGTCTGCCACCACTTCATCGGCTCGAAACGAAATGACCAATACCGCGCGCAACCGAGCAATGCGACGGCTCAGGAATCGAATAAGATCGAGCGTACTCTGATCCGCCCAGTGCACATCTTCAAAAACAAGGATCGTCGGCTTTACGGAGCTGCGCAGTGCCTCATGCAACGCATCGAACAAATCAATGCTTGGTCGCAATGCGCCGTTTGCATCGCGTACAGCAAGTTTAAGTTCACCGGCGATATCGAGCAGCGGCCCAAGAGGACGCGCAGCGTGCAGCGCCTCGCAACTGCCCCACACGATGCGGTAATCCTTGTGAAACGTGGAATCGAGCCAGTGCAACAGGCTCGTTTTACCTACGCCCGCCTCTCCCGCAATGAGCGCAGTAATGCCCGCTCCATCGGCGGCACGAACGAGCGCGCGGCGTAAAAGGTTTTGCGCGTGCTCGCGCTCAAGCAAAGGGCGTTTTTCGCTAGATTCCATAGGTTTGAAGCATTCTGCGACAGCCCACTATACGAGAAAGCATCTGGCATCACCCCCACATCATTTGCGTAGCCTTAAACTGCCACGCGCTCCAACTCTTTTTTTGCAAGAAGTTGCATCTGCTTGCGCCATCGGGAGACACCCACATCGTGCTCGTACAAGTACTCGCGCTCGCTGGCATCGGGCTCCATTTCCTCCAACACGGCGCGGTCTTGTTCCAACACGTTCCAATGCCTCAACTCGAGCCGGTTTTTGTAAAGGAAACGCCAGGTATCGCGTTGCCAACCTTCGACTTTACGGCAGCGCCAGAAAAACACAGCGGTTACGCCCTTGGCTATCGGCGTATAGCAGCCGATAATAGAAAAGTTACCGCCCGGGCCGCCAGTTTTTGGGTAGGGGATTTCAAGGCGCATCCAGTGCACGCCGGTGTCACCCCATTCCGTCCAATCGAAATTGACATCGCGTTGCGTTACTTTTTCAAACATGAAACCCGCTTCGGTTCGCCGCACTTGAAACTTAGCAGTCATATCTCCTTCGGCCATCGTGTGCGACTGCTTGTGTAAGAAAGCGCCGTGCATCGGATCCATCACGTTCTCGGCCACGCCTCGATAATCCCCGGCCCACTCGCAATAGCATAGGAAATTCGACCACTCGGTTGATGCAATTTCTTTTGGCAAATTGAGTGGTGGCGGCATTAGCATTTGCGGCGCGGTGCTCACATAGAGCCAAATTGCGCCACTGACTTCCGCTGTATGAAACATACGCGTTGGCTGCTTGCCCACGAGCGCGCATGTCGGGTCGCCTGGCACGTTCATTACTGTGCCATCGCAGCGCACTTCAATGCCGTGATAGCCGCAGGCGATACGGTCGCCCATATTCACGCCCATCGAGAGCGGCGCACCGCGATGGGGGCAATGATCCTCCAGTGCATGGGCTTTGCCAGTCGCGTCGCGCCACAACACAATTTTGAAGCCAAGGCGCCTTAGTGACACGGGTTTTTCGGCCACGAGAGCAGAAGGGCATACGGGATACCAAAGATCGCGCAAACCACGTTCCAGTACGGCATCCATCGTTATTGGGGTTGCGCTCATCATGCCTCCTGAGCCAGACGCTGCATCGTGGCTTGAAAGCTCTCTGCGGTCCATACTTCGCCGTTGGGTGCCCGTGGGCCCGATTGACTTAAGTAAACCACCAATGCGGGCAGCTGCCAATGTCCGGCGGCGAAGCCCCGCTCAATGGCATCCCCTAGCAAATTTTCATATTGCGTAGGCTCGCGTTTGCGCGATTGGTGTGCGTTCAAATAATGTGAAGGATTTTTCATGCTACTCAGCTGTAATGTTTTTACTTCGAATGATTTTGGCCCACGTCTCAGTTTCAGTGCGAATGTGCGTGGTGAATTGTGCGGGCGTATTAAGTACCTCAACAATTGCTTGCGCACCCAGTTGCACGCGTACCGGAGGCGCAGAAATAATCTCTTTGGCTACTGAATACAGCTGATCAATTAAAGTGGCAGGCGTGTTTGCGGGCACAAAAAGGCCATACCACGATACTACTACTACACCACTAATACCTTGCTCGGCGAGCGTAGGGATCTCGGGCGCGCTAACGCTTCGCACGGAGTCGGTAATGCCAATGGCGATCAATTTTCCGGATTTAATGTGCGGCTGCGCGGTAGGTAGATTGCTAAACATCAGCGGCACTTGCCCGCCGAGCACATCGTTTAGCGCAGGGGCACTGCCTTTGTAGGGCACATGCGTCATCTCAATATTCATTTGTGATTTCAGCAATTCACCTGCGAGATGTAACCCGCTGCCAATGCCCGGAGAGGCGAAGTTCAGCGCGCCCGGCTTCGCCCTGGCTTGCGCGAGCAACTCTTGGGCGTTCCGAATGCCCGAGACAGTACTAGCGACCAAGACGTTAGGCGCTTTCGCAAGCATCGTGATGGGTGCGAAATCTTTTTCGATCTCGAACGGAAACTTTGCCATGAGCGTGGGGTTAATTGTGATATTGCCCGCGGGAATCACCAGTAACGTATGACCATCTGGCTTAGCCCGTTTGGCTTTTTCCATCCCAATGTTACCCGCGCCACCAGGTATGTTTTCCACAACAAATGATGTACCAAACTTTTTCGCTAAGCCCTCGCCCAACACGCGCGCCAAAACATCCACCGGCCCGCCAGGCGGAAACGGCGCGATGATATTGAAGCGCTCGTTACCCAAAGATTGCCCCTGCGCGGCAAAACACATCAAACCTGCGGCGCAAAATAAGGCTTTTTTGACCATTATCTCCTCCGTTTTTCGGTTAAAAACGCGCCACTTTGAGCGACGTTTGGTTGCCTGCGGGTGTGTCCATCAATACCGCCATCAATGGCCCATTCCGCGAACATCGTAGGGCCGGGTGTGAATTCGCGGGGTTGCCATTTTTCAGTTAAATGGTCTTCATCCGCGTTGTATTCGATCAAACCGCCACACGGGTTTTCAAAGTACCAAAAATAAGCGGATGAAATGGGGTGTCGTCCGGGGCCGAGTTGGGTTTTCCAACCGAGACGGCTCATTGCGAGCCCACCACCGAACACTTCATGAATATCACGCACGATAAACGCGACGTGATTTAACCCCGCCAGTTTGTTTGGCAACTGCAGCATGAACAAATCGTGATGACCGCCCTCGGGCGCACCGCGCATGAACACGCCGCGCCCAGGATAGCGGTCCGATACAACAAATCCGAGCTTCGCATAAAACGCCTCCGCTTCGGCTAACCGATCTGTAAACAATACAACGTGGCCGATCTCGATGGGCGTTGCCCGCTCGTAAACCGGCGAGGGTGTATCAATCCGGGCTTCGCGGCCATACGGATTAAACGCCGCACCTTGCACGTCCACTTTGCGACGCGTATCCACCGCGAATTGAATGGATAAACCATGGGGATCAAGCGTGGTGAGAACGCCATTTTCCAAAGTTGAACTGGGCAACGTTTTGGCAAACTCAGTCAACTCGCTCGCATTTGAAACCGCCCATTGAACTTGCCGCAACGTGGGCCCAGGTTCAAACGCCGGTGGCAGATGCGATGCATTAGGCGCAACGACATGCACTTGCCCGCCATTGAGCGTTTCCCACACATCATTGCCCAGCGGCGTTAAGCCCCAATCGGCATAGAAACGGCGCGCTTCTTCTGTGCGATCCGTGCTGTAGGTAATTCGGTTAATGCCAACTACGCTCATTCAATGGCTCCAAGGTAGGGGCGCGTCATTTTCTCCCCAATACCAACTTTTTTGTCGCATGTATTCCATGATCCCAGCCCGCCCTTTTTCGCGGCCTGTACCACTCATTTTGACACCGCCAAAAGGCGTAGCGATAGAAAATAATTTGTAGGTATTCACCCACACCGTGCCCGTATGCAGCGCTTTGCCAATTCGCCAGGCGGTGCGATGGTCGCGCGTCCAAATACCGCTCGCCAAGCCATATTCGTTGTCGTTACACTGCGCGATGAGATCCAGCTCATCTTTCCACGGAAATAACACCAGCACGGGGCCAAAAATTTCCTCCTGACACATCCGTGCGGAGTTAGGTAAGCCTTCAAAAATCGTAGGTAAATAGAAGTACCCTTGGTCGAGCACGTCGCCGCTGGGCCGTGCGCCACCGCATAGCAACGTGCCACCTTCGTCTACACCCAACTTAACGTAACGCTCTACATTTTCCCGATGTGACGCGCTAATGAGTGGCCCCATTTGCGTGTGCTCCGAGGCCGGATCGCCCACACGCAACGCCATTGCGCCCGCAACTACACGTGCCTTGAACGCTTCGTACACGCTCTCGTGCACAAACGCGCGCGAACCCGCAATGCATGATTCGCCGGACGAAGAAAAAATACCGAAAAGCACCCCGGCGACGGCGTGATCAAGATCGGCGTCCGCACACACGATCGTTGGCGATTTGCCACCTAACTCTAGCGAGGAAGGCATCAATTTTTCTGCCGCAATGGCAGCGATACCCTTGCCCACTTTGGTGCCGCCAGTAAACGCCACCCGCTGCACGCGTGGGTGGCGCACAAGCGCTTCACCGATTACCGAGCCTTTACCGGGCAACACGCTTACGATACCCCGCGGCACGCCTGCCGCTTCACAAATACGCGCAAGCTCGAGGGCCATGCGCGGCGTAATTTCGGCGGGCTTTACCATGACGGCGCACCCAGCGGCCAGCGCGGGCGCCATCTTTTGCGCTTCGCTGGCAATGGGCGAATTCCATGGGGTAATCGCCGCAACCACACCGAGTGGCTCGTACAAACTCATTGAGGTGTACGGGCCACGCGAAGGCGTAATGGTTTGTTCGAACGTTTCTGTAACAGCGGCGTAATATTGAAACGTGCCTGCGGCGCTGGCAACCAGCGCCCGTGTTTCATTGATGGGCTTGCCGTTATCGAGTCGCTGCAATTGTGCGAGCTCTTCGCTATGGGCGCGAA
>JANMDS010000525.1:0-7352 GCA_031376405.1 Betaproteobacteria bacterium | reverse complement strand
GACGACCTGTCCAACTCTGAGAGGCCATGTACCCGCATTTGCAGCCACAACACCTTGCTCAGATTCTGCGCTACCCAGAAAATCGAGTGAGACACCAATGCGCTTAAAAGCCATTCTGACAAAGTCACGTACAGTTTCAGTTCGATTGGTAGCCAATACAAACGTGTCGGATTCGGTCGTCTGAAGCATCGCATGCATGCCCGCGACGTAGTCCTTGGCGAATCCCCAATCGCGTTTCGCATCAAGGTTGCCAAGCTCAAGAAGGTTGAGTTTTCCAAGCGCTATTTTGGCCACGGTATCGGTAATTTTTCGCGTAACGAATTCTTGCCCACGAAGCGGACTCTCATGGTTGAACAAAATGCCGCTCGACGCAAAAATGCCGTAGCTTTCGCGGTAATTTACAGTCATCCAGTGCGCGTAAAGTTTAGCCACACCGTAAGGACTACGAGGGTAGAAAGCGGTTGACTCTTTCTGAGGTATCTCTTGTACCTTACCAAACATTTCAGAGGTGGACGCTTGGTAGAACCGGATGTTCTTGTCGACCAATCGAATCGCTTCGAGTAAGTGTAACGCGCCAATTCCCGTAATTTGCGCCGTAGTCGAGGGTTGATCGAAGCTTACTCCTACGAAACTTTGTGCAGCAAGATTGTAAATTTCTTGCGGCTTCACGCGTTGCACAAGCGCTATGCTAGAGCCGAGGTCGGTCAAGTCAAACTCGACCAACGTTAGATTTGGGTGCTGAGTGACGCCCAACGAATCGAGTCGCCAGAAATTTACAGAGCTCGTTCTCCGAAAGGTGCCGAATACACGATAACCTTGCTTAAGAAGTAGTTCCGTTAGATAAGCGCCGTCTTGGCCTGTTACGCCAGTGATAAGAGCGGTCTTTCTGGTGGTCTCGTTCATATGTGCCAGAGTGTTAAAAGTTTGACTATGCGGCAATGATAAAAAGTCGGGAGTTCGTTTCTCGCCGTTCTTTGACGTCAATTTTGATTAAATGGATGCGTGCTGCTCAATTGTCCCTCATTTGGGGTTGGTCATCCCTTGAATTATTCGAAAAACCGCAAGCCATAACCAGTAGGATTGCAGTCGGGGCAACATGAATTAATGCACGATTTAGGGTCGATCCATCTTGCCACCAATCCAGCGTATTGCTGAAGAAAACCGCAGAGAGGACAAAAGCTAATCCGAGGAAAACGATGACAAAAAGCGGGAGGATCGCTCCATACGATTCCGGTTCGAAGCGCATGATTTGTCCGAAGTAGGTGTGCGCAACGGCAACCCAGAGTCCCAAAAATGAACCGGTAATAAGGAGCTCTGTTAACACAAACAAAGCACCGTTGTTTAGCGATGGAGTCAACGTGTAATTTCCGATCTGGTACATCGCCGTAGGTTGGCTGGACGACAACGTCAGGGCTAGGGCTCCAACTACGATTAGCGTGAGCCCCGTTACTAACGCAATTTTCCATTTCTGCGCTTTTGCGCGTTCGATAAGCGCTCCGGAATAATAATGAACGCCTAAGCCGATTAAGAGAATAGTCATCCAAAAGAGTCCAGGAATTTTGTAAAACGGCAGAGCGAAACTTAGCAAGATCGGAAGCGCGTAGTCTGTCAGCTTTCTTGCGGAACGCAACACTAAGAGTGAAGACGCTCCAGCCACCAAAACGCCTGCGACAGTCAGGTCCGCATAGCCACCGACTGTGCTGTGAACCGCGAGCAACGGGGCTCCGAGCGCGAAGAAAACCCCTACGCAGGCAGGGCGAAGTCCAAATCGAGTTGTAAGTGCCCAGTACATAATCGCCGCAGCGCATAAGTAATGAATGAGCGAAACATACCCGAATAAATCATCCCGCCAGGCGTGTGCGCCACGGGCAACCCATAACATCATAAGCGAGATTGCTGGAGGGTAATCTTCATTGCGCTGCAGTCGATTGTCGGATAGATCGGAGGTGAAGAACCATACCTTTGCTCTCGCCGCCCAGAATTCCCATGCATCCCAACCTGGTAGGGGTTGCAAGCCCACTTCGACGAACAAAGGCAGGCCAAACGTAACCAGGAGCACGCCAAACGGAATCCAATCGATTCGTTTGAAAGAAGTCGTTACAGTATCTGGCGGCGGTTTCCTTGCAAGTGATCGTGAAAGCAAAAGCAGTGCAGATGCAAATACGAGCGGAAATGCAAAGGTGTAGATTCCTGTCGCTGGCAGCCCGAGTCGATGCTGCGTGCGCAGCCAAAATGTGACAAGTAGCCACCCGACGAGCGTGCCTACTGCGACTGTTGGAACAGTTGGCAGCGGCGGCCTGGTACTCGGTGGAAATAATGTCTCAAGCATTTTTACGACGGCAAAACCCAAAATTGAAGGTATGCAGAACGCCAAGCAGAGTCCCAGAAATGAGCTAGGCATTGAGGTAACTTTCAAGTTCTCGAGGGGGCATGCGTTTGAGCATCCTGGCCATAGCGAGTACGTAACTTAGCAAAAGCAAAATAGCGAGCAGAAGTAGGGAAAGTTCGGAAAACCCAACCTCAGGGGCGATCCAAGCGATGAGCGCGAATGCGATAGCAAGTGCGCACAGTAGCGCGACTGTTTTCTGTGCGCTTAGGCCATAGAGCTGACACAAGTGATGAAAATGAAGACGATCGGCATGCAGCGGGTTACGACGAAGGTAGAGTCGCAGGGAAAGCGTGCCGAAGAGGTCAAGAAGAAAAACACCGAGAACCCACACTGCGCCGATTGGCGTTAGTCTATTGGGTGATGGAGAACCATTGGATAGCTGAGTGATCGCGACGCAGGCCCATCCCAGCAGGAGCCCGATCATCAGGGAACCACAGTCCCCCAAAAACGTACGCGGTGTGGGCCGCATTTCGTGTGGAAAGTTAAACCACAAAAAACCCAATACTGCGCAAATAAAAAGCTGAAGAAGCAACGATATTTCGACAAGACCAGACGCGTACGCAAAGCAAGCAAGAGCCGCGAGCGCTATAAGTGCAAGGCTCCCAGCTAATCCATCAATTCCATCGGTCATGTTTACGGCATTCATCACGCCGATTAAGCATACGGTTGTAAAGACCCACCGTACGATTGGGTCCGGCAGTGCAATCGGGATTTGGCCGGTAATGTTTCCGAGCGAGTGGAGCATCGTGCCCGATAGGTAGCACAACCCTGCTGATGTGGCTGCCTGCCAGACCAGTTTTGAGCGGGCATTAAACTCGTGCAGATCATCCATCAAACCGACGAATCCTATAAGCACGAGCGCCGCGATAATTGCTTTGAGACTCACATTTCGCAGAGAGGGTTCGAGGAACACTACGCCGGCAGTGAATCCGACCAAAATAGCAATGCCGCCGATAACGGGCACCGTGTCAGAATGCAGTTTTCGTCCACCGCCGCTGTCTGACAAATTCATGCGAATGGCCAGCGCGCGAAATCGTTGGATAAATCCAGCGGTTACGAGGAATGCTGCAATAAATGACACGTAATGTCGCAATGCGTTACCAATAAAAGTATGTTGAGATCGAGACAATTAGCATGCGCATAGAAATCAAGCAGAAACTTAAGTGAGAGTCCTTCACGTCTACCAAAGCTATGTCAGTCGCTCAATGGGCGGGCTCGAGCTGGCAATAGAACAAATCGCCAAGGCGACGGTTAACCCAAACTGTCAGCCAACAGTGTACTTCCTTGATGATCATCCTAAGCTGGCTAAACGAGACGGCATAGTAGAAATTCCCGCGAGCCTATGGCGCACGGTTTGGTCCATGGCCATTCCTACTGTATCGGCTTGGTGGGCGCTAGGCCACGCGCTACGCGCGGCAGATGTAGTTCATTATCACGTTCCCTGGCCGATTGCGGATTTAGCGCAATTGCTCTTTCGACCTAACGCCCCGACGGTGGTCACTTACCACGCCGATCTCGTGCGCCAAAAACGCGTGGAGCCACTTTATGCCATCGTGCGCAATTGCTTTTTCCGCTGCGTGGATCGAATCGTTGTGACCACGCCGACGTATGCTCAGGGAAGTACGGCACTGCGAGGCTTTGCGCGAAAAACCGTTTCTATTCCGCTTTGCTTGGTCGATCTTCCGAATTATCCTTGCGCGACTGAAAATCCTCCAATCCGACCTTTTATTCTTTTTCTTGGTGTTTTACGCTACTACAAAGGTCTTGATTCCTTGATTTCGGCTGCCAAACTGACAGGCATAAACGTAAAAATCGTAGGCGATGGCGAACAGATGCCGGCGCTCCAAAGCCGAATTGCAGTGGAAGGCATTGCAAACGTTGAACTATGCGGACGGTTGCCGGAGGCCCAAAAACTGGCACTTTTAAATCGATGTGTAGCACTTGTGCTGCCCTCTACTTCCCGTGCTGAAGCGTTTGGGATGGTGCTACTAGAAGCAATGCGAGCGGCGAAACCGGTCATTACAACTAACATCGACAGCGGAATGCGGTATGTGTGTGAGGCGGGCGAAACCGGTCTGACCATTCCCCCAAACAACCCAGCGGCGTTGGGCGAAGCGATGCGTCGGCTTGTAAATGCGCCCGAACTAGCCCGACAAATGGGCGAGAACGGGCGCAAACGCTATCTTGCCCGCTTTACGCCCGCCGTTGTCGGGCATCAATACATCGAGCTGTATCAACAATTGCTTGACGAACGGCGCTAACCTGCGGTTAAGCCTAGCTTAGACACGATTTTTCTATTACAATTGAACGTTATTCGAAGTAAAAAAGAAACTCTGTCATGGTCGTAATTCGCCTTTCCCGCGGCGGTTCTAAGAACCGTCCCTTCTTTAACGTTGTAGTGGCTGACTCCCGGAATCGGCGGGACGGACGCTTTATCGAGCGCTTGGGTTTTTACAACCCAGTTGCAAAAACCGGTGCTGAAGAAATTCGCATTGCACTCGACCGTATTACCCACTGGCTCGGCCAAGGCGCGCAATTATCGCCAACCGTGTCCACGCTCGTTAAAAAAGCAACTGCAAAACAGGCAGCCTAATTCGGCTTCGAAGGTGAGCTGTCATGCTGCAGCAAAAGGGCAAGCAAGTTCGCCTTCCGGAGCTACAAAATTTCGCAATTGCATCGGCGCTGCCAGCAGATCATCTCGAGATCGGCTGGATTGCTTGCGCGCATGGCATCCGCGGAGGCGTCCGAGCTGAATCGTTCTCTGGTAATTTCGATACCCTAGCGGGCTGCAAGTTCGTTTGGCTTGGCTGGGGTATTGAGTGGTATGCGTCCCAGATCGCGAGCGTAACGATCCGCCCTGGATTTGCCCTCCTGCAAATCGCAGAACTCACTTCGCGTAATGATGCCGAGTTGCTGCAAGGCGCTCGGATAGCCGTGACGCGCGCTCAACTTCCGGTAACCGCAAAAGAAACCTACTACTGGGTCGATTTGGTCGGGTGTGCGGTGACCAATCAAACCGGTGTGGCGTTGGGTGTGATCGAAAATCTGATCGCTACCGGCGCACACGACGTGCTGAGCATTCGGGATGAGGCTTTAAAGTCAGGTTCGCGGTTGATTCCGTTTGTGGATGCCTATGTGAAACGGGTAGATATCAAAGCCAAGCGCGTCGTTGTGGAGTGGGATACCTCTTGGGACGACGATTAAGCTATGCGCATCGGGGTTGTTACGCTCTTTCCTGAGCTTGTTGAGCAAGCGTTAAAGTGGGGTGTAGTCGGTCAGGCTAAAGATCGCGGTTTGTGGTCGCTCACCTGTGTTAATCCAAGGGACTTTTCAACTAATTCCCGAAAATCGGTCGATGATCGTCCATATGGTGGAGGGCCCGGAATGGTCATGTCATTCGAGCCCCTTAGGGCCGCAATTTCGGAGATAAGTTCTCAAAATGCTGCTTTTTACGCCGCAGGTAGTGATGAAAAGTCAGCAGCCGTAGCGCCACGGCGCATATTTTTAAGCCCCGCCGGGCAACCCTTCACGCAAGCCAAAGCGCGTGAGCTGGCGGCGCTCCCCGCGTTCACCCTCGTCTGCGGGCGCTATGAGGGTATCGACGAACGGGTAGTAGCAAGTGAGATTGACGAGTCGATTTCAATCGGTGATTTCGTTTTATCAGGTGGAGAATTCGCCGCGCTTGCTGTGGTAGATGCGGTTGCGCGACTGCTACCAGGCGTGCTCGGGGACACGCAATCCGCGCAGCAGGAGTCGTTCTCTTTCGGCCTTTTGGATCACCCCCATTACACCCGCCCAGAAGTACTGCCCGATGGACGCGCAGTACCTGCCGAACTGCTATCGGGAAACCACGAACAGATTGCAAAGTGGCGGTTGCAACAGGCCAGGGCGCGAACTGAGCAATTTCGGCCAGATTTACTCCAAAAATCAGATAAGGCGATGCCAAATCGTTGAATTTGCGTGGGTTTTTGGTACACTTCGGGCTCTTATAAAGATTGCATCAAAGTTTAAAAGACGCAGTGGTTGCGCGCTTTGCTCTGCCAAACCTACGAAAAGTTATGAATATCATTGCACAGATTGAGCAGGAAGAGATTGCCCGTCTCTCCGCAAAAAAAACCGTTCCGGCCTTTGCGCCTGGCGATACGGTGGTCGTAAACGTAAACGTCGTTGAAGGCGAGCGCAAGCGCGTTCAGGCTTTCGAAGGTGTCGTAATTGCCAAGCGCAACAAGGGGTTGCACTCGTCGTTTATCGTTCGGAAAATTTCCTCCGGTGAAGGCGTGGAGCGTACGTTTGCGGTGTTTTCTCCGTTGATCGCCTCCATAGAGGTCAAGCGTCGTGGTGATGTTCGCCGCGCCAAGCTTTACTACTTGCGTGATCGCTCCGGCAAATCGGCGCGGATTCGTGAAAAGCTCGCCACCAAGGCGTAAATTAGCTGGAAAATCTGAGGACCGTACAGGCCGATGCGCTTATCGCTTTTTGAAGCCCTTCGCATCGGGACCGATGCGTCTGAAAGCGCCGTGCGCGCGGCACTGCGTAGGCTTATCCGACGGATGTATGCGTCCACGCGCGACAGCACGGGGGACGTAGAGGAGGGGTTGCGGTTCTGTAACGCAGCCTCTTCTGTACTGCTCGAGCACGGCGAGCGCGCCCACTACGATGGTGAATACGAAAACATGCGTTCCGGCGGGACTGATCTGCGCCGATCACATGCCATCGCGGTAGAGTCGCTCAACACGGACCAAAATCTTCCGGCAGGCCACGATGACGGCCCCGCTGCCGCGAGCGGAACAACCAGCGTTCGGCCAGGGCTTATCGGTTTGCTAGAAATCGTTGGCGCTGCACCTGCTAGGGCTGGGCTGGCGTGGACGATTGTGCTGAGTGCGTTAGCGTTCGCCGCTGCTGCGCTATTCGCAGCGCTTCAGCTTCCTTGGCAACCAGCCCTCCAATATTTAGTGTTGATCAT
>JANMDS010000233.1:0-29203 GCA_031376405.1 Betaproteobacteria bacterium | reverse complement strand
ACAAACGCTCTGATTTTTTCTCGCCCAAAATTTCGCCGCGAGCTGATTCGTCGTAGCGGGTAATCCACTCTACTGCGGTTTGGCCCAATGGCACGAGACGCTCTTTAGAGCCTTTGCCCAATACTTTCAACACGCCGGCTTGGGTGTTCACTTGCGCGCGCGTGAGCCCAATGAGCTCGCTCACACGCAAGCCCGTGGCGTAGAGCGTTTCAAACATGGCTTTGTCGCGCAGGCCGAGCGCGGTTTCGTTTTGCGGCGCATCCAAAAGCGCTTCCACATCGGCTTCGGAAAGGCTCGTCGGCAAGCGCTGCGGATTGCGTGGGGATTTGATGCCCAGCGTGGCATTGGCCGCTTGCGGCGTGCTCAGCGCACGCCAGGCAAAAAAGCGGCGGGTCGAGGAGAGCGCCCGATTGACTGAGCGAATACTTGTGCCCTCGGTCAGCCGTTCCGCCAAATAGCGTTCGAAATCTGCGCGCTCGAGTGCGGTGAGTACGAGTCGCCTCGTATCGCACCACTTCGCGAGCGCGAACAAATCTCGCCGGTACGCGTCAATAGAGTTTTTTGCCAACCCATCGACTAACAATAGGTGATCGCAAAACGTATCGACTACAGCGGTTTCGGACACAACCGCTCCACCGCGTCGCGAATATCGAAGGTGCGCATCCCGGTTGCCGATTCCATTGCAGCGCGGTACGGTGCAAGATTGGTGCATTCCAAAATGAGGTGCGTCACGCGGGGGAATTCGCGCTTTAAAGCTTGAGCGCATTCCACCACCTCGGCCTGCGCGCGGCCCAGATCAAGCGAGGTTTCGTCGTTTTCGATGCATTTTCGGATGATATTGCTGGGAAAAAGCCCTTTTTGCGCCGCAGGTAGTGGCGCGTTGACGCCTTGATAATGTCGCGAGCCTAGCTTTTGGGCATCAAATGTGAGCACGCCAATTGCTTCGATGTCCACGCCGGTTTCCAAAAAATGCCGAATCAAACATAAGCTCGAAGAAATAAATGGCACCGAAATCAGCGGGGCTATTTCCGATTGCGTGGCGGCGAAGAAGCCGCAGGAAGTGGTCACGCAGCGCGCGCCCGCTGCGGCCAACGCGTTTGCTGCGGCCACTACTTCTGCAAAAAGCGCTGCGGGCAAAGGCGCACCGGTGATGAGATTGGCCACACGTGCCCCGCGCAATCGATGCACGCGGATGGGCTCAGCCCATGAAGCGGGATTGCCTCCGTCACCTAGCGGGCGCGGAAAAGCGGTGGTTAGAAGAAGTAAGCCAATCATGCGTGGGAGTGTAATGGCAAGCGTTCGCGGGTATAGTCCACGCAACGCATTTACGCGCATCATTTTTCATGGCAAAAAAAATTGCATCGCCCGTCCCCCCGCCCGCGCCCGTGCGGGACACCCACGTACCCATCGTCTCCAGCGCCCATCTTGCGCGCGGCGCACGTCCTGAGCTTTCAGAATTTGAGTATGGCCTCATTATTGCCGAACACGCTTTCAACCGCTGGATTGTGCGCTGCATGGCCGCCGCCGGGATGAAAGATATGAACGCGATGGAAGTGTTGGTGTTGCACCATGTGGTGCATCGTGATCGGGCAAAAAAATTGGCTGATATATGCTTTGTGTTGAATGTAGAAGATACCCACGTGGTGAATTACGCGCTTAAAAAATTAGCCCGTATCGGACTCGTAGCCAGCGCGCGTGACGGCAAAGAAGCGGTCTATGCGGCCACGCCCGAGGGCAACGCGCTCTGCGAGCGCTACCGGGCGGTGCGCGAGCAATGCTTAACCGATAGTTTGGTTAAAGAGGGCATTGGCGGGGGCTCTCTCACCGAAACCGCTGCGTTTTTACGGATGCTTTCGGGGCTTTACGACCAAGCTTCTCGAGCTGCAACGTCGCTTTAATAACATTTTGTCGATAAAATGTTGACGAAATAGAGAATGGGCAGTACATTTCGATGCATACGAAAATTGTCAGCAGAAAAACTAGAAATTAGTCAGAATAGGCAAATACAGCCAACGCGGTATCGCGTCGGTCTCAAATATTTGAAATCTCAAAAGGAGAAGTTGTGAAATTCACCCGCCTCGCCCCATTTCTATTCGCCACCGCGCTTGCGGCCTCTTCGGGCACTTTTGCCCAAACCAAATGGGATTTACCCGCAGCCTATGCAGCTTCAAATTTCCACACCGAAAATTTAGTCACGTTTGCCAATGACGTAGAAAAGGGCACAGGTGGAAAATTACGCGTAGTCGTCCATGCCAACGCCTCGCTTTTCAAAGCCCCCGAAATTAAGCGCGCCGTGCAAGGTGGGCAAGCGCAAATGGGCGAAATTTTGATGACGAATTTCGAAAATGAAGATCCGATTTTTGGCGTGTCCGGCGTGCCTTTCATTGCAACGAGCTACGACCTTTCATACAAGCTCTACAAGGCGTCGCGTAAATACATTGATGACCGCCTGGGTAAACAGGGCATGATGTTGCTCTACTCCGTGCCTTGGCCGCCGCAGGGCATTTACTCAAAAAAACCGCTTAATAGCATTGCCGATATGAAAGGGTTGAAGTGGCGTTCGTACTCGCCTGTTACAGCAAAATTAGCGGAAATCGCCGGCGCACAACCTGTTACGATTCAGGCTTCTGAGCTCTCACAAGCGTTGGCCACTGGCGTAGTCGATTCCTACATGTCCTCCGGCGCAACGGGCTACGACACCAAAACGTTTGAGCACGTAAAAAATTGGTACGACACGCAAGCTTGGCTGCCCATGAATAGCGTAATCGTAAACAAAGCCGCGTTTGCTGCGCTTGATAAGTCCACACAAGAGGCACTCTTAAAAGCAGGCGCCGATGCAGAAGCGCGGGGCTGGAAAACTTCGGAAGAGAAAAATGGCTGGTATATCGATCAGCTCAAGAAAAACGGCATGACTATCGCTCC
Organism: Betaproteobacteria bacterium; assembly: GCA_031376405.1. Taxonomy (GTDB): domain Bacteria; phylum Pseudomonadota; class Gammaproteobacteria; order Burkholderiales; family Casimicrobiaceae; genus JANMDS01. The sequence continues at coordinate 26,281 of JANMDS010000233.1, read as the reverse complement.
ACCCTCCGCTCAATTCGCAGCCGAGCTGCGCAAAATTGGCGAAGGCATGGCCGCAGACTGGGCTAAAAAAGGCGGCGCAGATGCGCAAGCAATTTTGGAAGCGTATTTGAAGATGTAACGCTCAAGCTTCGCTTGCACAGACCACCACGGGTGCGCAAGCGAAGCCTATTTTTCGCAGAAACGCCACAAAAAACTCCGATTTTGCGCCGCAGGTGTTGTGCAGTAACGTCCCCCATTTCTAGTTTTTTTTAATCTCCACTTACGCGAGGTTTAGATGCGTGCACTCTTAAATAAGCTCTACGATGGTTGCGCGGCACTCGCTGCAGCAAGCATGGTGGCCCTCCTCATCACTATCTTGCTGGGTATTGTTGATCGCTACATAAAGCTCAACATCAAAGGCACCGATGCCTACGCAGGTTACTTTATGGCAGGCGCGGGTTTTCTAGCGCTCGCGCACACCTTGAAGCGCGGAGAACATATTCGCGTGACCTTGCTGCTGCAGGCGATGAGGCCGGCGTTGCGGCGCAAATTTGAACTGCTCGCACTGGTGATTGCAACGTCGCTAGCGGGCCTATTTTTCTTTTTCGCTTTGAGATTTACGTACCAGTCGTACACGCTCCATGACGTATCGACTTCGTTAGATGCATCGCCATTATGGATCCCGCAAATCGTCATGGTGGTTGGTACGTTTGCCCTGCTGATTGCGTTTATCGACGAACTTGTGATGTATGCAAAGGGCGGCGCTGAAAACGCCACCAGCGAACTCATTCGGAGCGAATAGCAATGGACCTTACGATTACATTTCTATTGATTGGCGTGCTTTTCGCGTTACTCGCAGGCGGCGTGTGGATCGGGCTTACGCTCGCTGGTGTGGCTTGGGTGGGCATGCAGTTTTTTGCAGGCAAGCCAGCGGGCGACGCTATGATTAACACGATTTGGGGCGCATCATCGAGTTGGACGTTAACAGCCCTACCGCTTTTCGTGTGGATGGGCGAGATTTTGTTTCGCACGCGGCTTTCTGAAGATATGTTTAAAGGCTTGGCGCCATGGCTTGACAAATTACCTGGGCGCTTATTGCACACCAACGTGGTAGGCTGCGCGATTTTCGCTGCCGTCTCGGGCTCCTCGGCCGCAACCTGTGCAACGATTGGCAAGATGACGTTACCCGAGCTCAAAAAGCGCGGCTACCCAGAAGACAAGATTATCGGCACGCTCGCAGGCGCGGGCACGCTTGGGCTTTTGATTCCGCCCTCCATCATCATGATTGTCTACGGCGTTACCGCCAACGTTTCGATTTCGAAATTGTTTATCGCGGGGATCTTTCCCGGCATCATGCTCGCCGCACTCTTTTCTGGATACATTATTTTTTGGGCACTGATGAACCCAGAAAAAGTACCCGCTTCGCAGCGCACCTATTCATTCGCCGAAAAAATCTACGAGTCGAGACATTTGATCCCAGTGATTTTGTTAATCATTGCCGTGCTCGGTTCGATTTACGCAGGGATCGCCACGGCCACCGAAGCGGCCGCAGTCGGCGTTGTCGGCGCGCTAGTGCTGTCGAAAATTCAAGGCTCGCTCAATTGGCCTACTTTTCGCGAAAGTCTCATAGGCGCAACACGGCTTTATTGCATGATCGCGCTTATCTTGTGCGGCGCAGCTTTCCTAACGCTTTCGATGGGCTACTTGGGTCTGCCGCGCGCTCTGGCCGAGTTCATTATCGGCCTTCAGCTCGGGAAGTTTGGCCTCGTTGTCATGCTCATGGTGTTCTACATTATTTTGGGCTGTTTTTTAGATGGTATCTCGATGGTTGTGCTTACGATGGGCGTGATTTTGCCAACTGTTGAAGCGGCGGGTATTGATCTCATTTGGTTCGGAATCTTCATCGTGCTGGTTGTTGAAATGGCGCAGATTACCCCGCCCGTAGGGTTTAATCTGTTTGTGCTTCAAGGGATGACAGGCAAGCAAATTACCTACATCGCGAAAGCCACATTACCGATGTTTTATCTTATGGTGGTTGCGGTGCTATTGGTGTACTTTATTCCCGGGATCATCACCTGGTTGCCGCAAAACATGAAACTGTGAGTGCTACATGACGCAATGGCAATTTTGGATTGATCGCGGCGGTACATTCACCGATATCGTCGCCCGCACGCCTGACGGTGCGCTCGTAACCCATAAGCTGCTCTCCGAAAACCCCGAGCGCTATAACGATGCCGCAGTGCAAGGCATTCGCACGCTGTTAAATTTGCGCGCCGACGAACCCATCCCCGCAGCGCAGATTGAAGCGGTGAAGATGGGCACAACCGTGGCCACCAACGCGCTGCTTGAGCGCGCCGGCGAACGCACGCTCTTGGTAGTCACGCGCGGATTTAAGGATCAATTACGCATTGCGTACCAAAATCGCCCGAAGCTTTTTGTGCGGAAAATTGAGCTTCCTGAGTTGCTCTACTCCGACGTAATCGAAGTAGACGAACGTATCGGCGCGCATGGCGATATTGTTGAAGAATTAGCAATACCTGCGGCGCAAAAAGCACTCGAAAACGCATTTATCTCCGGAATTCGGGCCGTTGCAATTTGTTTGATGCATGGCTATCGATACACCCAGCATGAGGTGGCGCTAAAAAAACTTGCGCAAGAAATTGGGTTCACACAAATAAGTGTGTCGCACGAAGTATCACCGCTCATGAAGTTTGTTTCGCGTGGCGATACCACGGTGGTCGATGCGTATTTATCGCCGATCTTGCGACGGTATGTAAATCAGGTGCAAGCCGCGCTCGGAGATGTCCGTTTGCAATTCATGCAATCGAGCGGTGGCTTAACCGATGCCCACCACTTTCACGGCAAAGATGCGATTCTTTCCGGCCCAGCAGGTGGCATCGTCGGTGCAGTGGCGGTCACGCAACTCGCAGGTTTCGACAAAATGATTGGCTTCGATATGGGTGGCACATCGACCGATGTGTCCCATTTCGCGGGCGAATTTGAGCGGGCGTTTGTAACGGAAGTGGCAGGCGTGCGGCTGCGTGCGCCCATTATGCAAATCCATACCGTGGCGGCGGGCGGGGGCTCGATTTGCTTTTTTGATGGCAGCAAATTTCGCGTAGGGCCCGAAAGCGCAGGCGCAAATCCAGGTCCCGCGGCCTATCGGCGCGGCGGTCCGCTCACGGTCACCGATTGCAACGTGATGGTGGGCAAATTGCGCCCTGAATTATTCCCTGCGGTGTTCGGGCGCAACGGCGACGAAACACTCGATTCGTGCACGGTCATTGAGAAGTTTGAAGCGCTCGCGCTAGAAGTGAATCGCGCAACGGGCGCTAACAAAACGCCCGAAGAAATTGCCGCCGGTTTTTTACAAATCGCTGTCGAAAATATGGCGAATGCGATCAAGCACGTTTCGGTCGCACGTGGCTACGATGTGACGGAATACACGCTCACCTGCTTCGGCGGCGCGGGCGGGCAACACGCCTGTTTGGTGGCCGACGCCCTCGGCATGAAGTGCGTGTACATCCACCCGTTTGCAGGCGTACTTTCAGCCTATGGGATGGGCTTGGCCGATGTGCGAACGATTAAGCAAGCAGCGGTAGAAGCACCCTTAAGCGATGAACAATTTGCCGCGTTGGCGGCCACTTTTGCCGCGCTCTCTGAAGCTGCGCGCGCCGATGTACGCGCGCAAGGCGTTTCGGTGACGCAGATTCGGGCGGTAGAGCGGGTGTCGCTCAAATACTCCGGTACTGACACGACGATTGAGTTACCCGTCACGCGCGATTCAACTACGAATGTGCTCGTTGAAGCGTTTGAAACCACGTACAAGCAACGCTATGGTTTTTTGATGCCCAACCGCGCGCTGGTAATTGAATCGGTGAACGTGGAAGCTATTGGTGCAACCCAATCCGTAGCCGAAACGCAGCCCCAAAGGCCAGGGCGCGCGACGCCGCTTAACGCCCACACAATCGTGCGTGCCTACATGGCGGGCGCTACGCACGATGTGCGCGTATACGTTCGCGAAGCGCTGCAAGTGGGCGACGTAATTGAGGGGCCAGCGATCATCAAAGAGCCCAACGCCACCACTGTCATCGAACCTGAATGGCGAGTAACCGTAACGCCTTTGAACCATCTCGTACTCACCCGCGCAGTCGCTAAACAACACGCGAACGCAATTGGTACGACCGCCGATCCGGTGTTGCTCGAAGTGTTTAACAACTTGTTCATGGCGATAGCCGAGCAAATGGGGGTAACGCTTGCGAACACCAGCTACAGCGTAAACATCAAAGAGCGGCTCGACTTCTCCTGCGCTATTTTTGATCCGGAAGCCAACTTGGTGGCCAACGCGCCGCACATGCCAGTGCACTTGGGCTCAATGGGTGAGAGCGTGCGCGTGGTGTTGAAAAATCGCGCGGGCTCGATGCAACGCGGCGACGCGTTCGTAGTGAACGCGCCGTATGCTGGAGGCACGCACATACCCGATGTGACGGTGGTGATGCCGGTGTATGCGGAAGATGTACAGACAATCCAGAACCCCTCTCCCCTTGGGAGAGGGGCAGGGGTGAGGGATAATCAGCAATCACGGCTGAGGCTATACGCCATCCCAACTACGCTTCTAGAGAACGCAAAGCAATTACGAAAAAATCAAACCGATGCCGAACAATTGCTCTGGGCGCTGTTGAGAAATCGTTGTTTTGGCGACCTTAAATTTCGCCGACAACACCCAGTTCTAGTTTCAGGGAAACGCTATATCCTCGACTTCTTTTGTGAAGAAACACGGATCGCAATTGAACTTGATGGCGGACAGCATGTTGAGACATCGGATCGAGATAGCAGGCGCGATGCGTTGCTCGCACAGCACGGCGTGACGACGCTTCGGTATTGGAATCATGAAGTTCTCTCTAATACGGAGTTCGTTCTTTCTGCGATTTGGGATGCAGTGTTTCCCTCACCCCTGCCCCTCTCCCAGAGGGAGAGGGGTTCTGATAAACCTGAGAGCGAAAAACCCCTCTTCTACGTCGCCTCACGCGGTCACCACGCGGACATAGGTGGCATTACGCCAGGCTCCATGCCGCCTTTTTCTACACATATTAGCGAAGAAGGCGTATTGCTGGACAACGTGCAGCTAGTGCGCGAAGGTGTTTTTCTAGAGGACGAACTCACGCGCATCTTCACGCAAGACCCGCTACCCGTGCGCAACGTTACCCAAAACATTGCAGACCTGCGCGCGCAAGTGGCGAGTTGCGGCAAGGGCGCTGCCGAGCTGCTCAAGATGGTGGAGCATTTCGGGCAAGATGTGGTTGTGGCGTACATGAAACATGTGCAAGACAACGCCGAGGAATCGGTGCGGCGCGTGATTCACAAATTACACGATGGCGAGTTTGGCGTGGACCTGGACGATGGCTCGCATATTCACGTTAAGCTCAGCATCGACAAAGCGAAGCGCGAAGCGACCGTAGATTTCACCGGCACATCCGCCCAGCGCCCAAGCAATTTCAACGCGCCGCGCCCTGTTTCGCAAGCGGTAGTGTTGTATGTATTTCGCACCTTGGTAGATGCCGATATTCCGATGAACGCTGGTTGCTTAAAGCCCATCAAAATAGTCATTCCCGAAGGCTCGATGCTATCGCCCAAGTATCCGGCAGCGGTGGTAGCGGGCAATGTAGAAGTAAGCCAAGCGGCTACCAATTGTTTGTATGGCGCGCTGGGCGTGCTCGCGGGCGCGTATGGCACGATGACGAACTTCACCTTCGGCAACGATACCTATCAATATTACGAAACCATTGCCGGCGGCTCTGGCGCGGGCGAAGGCTTTGATGGCACGAGCGTTGTGCAATGCCACATGACCAACTCGCGCTTGACCGACCCCGAGGTGCTGGAATTTCGCTATCCTGTGCGCGTTGACGCGCATACGATTAAAGCTGGAACAGGCGGCGCAGGGAAATGGAAGGGCGGCAACGGTGCAGATCGACGTATTCGTTTTTTAGAGCCGATGACGGCTGCAATTTTGGGCAACAACCGCAAGAACCAGCCGCACGGCATGGCAGGTGGCGCGCCGGGCGCTGCAGCAAAAAATTGGTTGGAGCGCGCCGATGGCAGGCGGGAAGATTTTGGTCACATCTGCGAAGTGAGCGTTGCGAAAGATGATGTGTTCGTGATTCAAACGCCAGGCGGTGGCGGATTTGGGGCAGGTTAGCTTCTGCGCGGGTGCTTGTGCGTCCAGACCTGCGGCGCAAAAACGGGTATTTTTCGAACTTATCTACCGAAAAATAGCCCTAAAATCAAAGCTATCCAATAACGCTCCACCATCACACAATGATGAACCACGCACAAAAGCTGGCCACAATCTGCGCCGCCGCGTTTCTCGCCACCAGCTGCGGCGACCCAAACCCCACTGCGAAGGCCGACGCGAGCAAAGTGTTGCGGGTTGCATTTCCGGTCGCGGAGTCTGGGTTTGATCCGCAAGCGCAGTCGGACCGGTATAGCGCAGATGTGATGCGTAATGTGTTTGAAACGCCCTACCAAGTGGATTACCTCGCGCGTCCAGTAAAGCTTGTCCCGCAATCTGCAGAAGCGATGCCTGAGATTTCCAGCGATGGCACAACGTGGAGGATCAAGCTTCGTAAGGGTATTTATTTTGCCGATGATCCAGCGTTCGCCGGGAAGAAGCGTGAGTTGGTTGCGGCCGATTATGTTTTCGGAATTAAGCGTGTTTTTGATCCTAAAATACTATCGCCACGACTCACCGATTACTTGGAATTCGGTTTTATCGGTGCCGACGATTTTTACAAATCAGCAAAAGAAAAAGGTTGGAACCCCGATCTACCTATCGAAGGGCTCACGGCTCTCGATTCGCACACGCTGCAACTCAAGCTCAAAAAGGCTGACCCACAATTGCTTTCATGGCTCGCCTACTACCCCTCTGCGCCGGTTGCCCGGGAAGTGTGGGAAAAATACAAAGATTCGTCCAATAAGATTCAAAATAATCCAGTAGGAACGGGCCCCTATTATTTGAAAGAGTGGGTGCGCTCGAGCAAAACAGTTTTAGAGGCGAACCCCAATTTTCGTGGCGTGAAATTTCCCGAAACCAGCGCAAATGCTGCGGACAAAATCCTCATCGATCAAATGAAAGGCAAAACCTTGCCAGCGATTGGGCGGATTGAAATTAGCATCATTGAAGAATCTAACCCACGCTTGCTCGCATTCAAAGGCCGCAACATCGATCAAGTGGATGTGCCCGCTGATTTGGTTGATAACGTATTCCCCGCCATGAAACTCGCACCCGACATGGCGACCGTGAACGCAAGCTGGGCGCGCGAGCTGCAACCGGCGTTGAGCTATATGTATTTCAATATTGAAGATGCGATGCTCGGGGGCTACACGAAAGATCGCGTTGCATTGCGGCGCGCGATTATTATGGCGTTTGATACCGATGAATACATCCGGCTCGTGTGGCGGGGCCACGCTTTGCCAGCGGCGCAACTGATTCCGCCGCCCATGATCGGGCACGACCCAACCGTTAAGAATGTGTCTAAATTTGATCCTGAGGCCGCTAAGCGATTGCTCGATAAATTCGGCTACGTTGATAAGGATGGCGATGGTTGGCGTGATCAGCCAGACGGCAAGCCATTGGTGGTGACCTTCGCTTCAACGCCTTCTGGTCGCGACCGCGAAATCGATGAGTTTTGGAAAAAATCACTAGATGAAATTAAAGTTAAATCAGATTTTTTCAAACAAAAATGGCCCGATCTTTTGAAGATGGGCAAGGCCAAACAATTGCAAACTTGGACGGTGGGCTGGTTCGCCGCATTGCCTGATGGCTTGACCTTTCCCAAGCTGCTCTATAGCCCCATGATTGGACAAGCAAACTATTCCAACTTCAAAAACGATGAGTTTGATCGTACCTACGAGCAGGCGCGTTACATGGAAGACAGCCCTGAGCGGACAAAACTTATGCGCAAAATGGATGAAATTGCCAAGAGCTTCAGCGTGTGGGAAAACGGAATTTATCGCTATGAAAACACGCTCACCCATCCGTGGATAATGGGATATAAGAAGCATCCGTTTATGAACACCCCCTGGTGGATGTACGACATCGACAACACAAAACTACCAAAATCATAGGCAACTTCCCCCATTTGGGGGTTGTGTTTTTATAAATCTTCGCGTTACACTGGTATTTAGTTTTTCGAAAGGTAGTCCGTTTAATGAAGCTCGCACACTCTATTTCTCGCACCGTTACCCTGCCTCGCGCAGGGAGCGAAGTCGTGCGCGTTGGTGTGATGGGCTCTCGTGGTTACGGCCTTTGGATCAACACCGCCGCGCCCGCAGTACCGTCCTAGCGCATTGGCTGCTTCACCGCCGATGCATTTGGGATCGGCGGGTTGAAGCAATAAGTTGCTTGATTTTTTCGCAGCAACTTTAAAAATCTCCCTCCGATCTTTTTTGTAGCACCGCGCCTTGCACGCTTATCCGCGTGCGGAGTGCACAACGCGTGATCGCGCGCAGAACATGCGCTCCGTTGCGCCTGGGGAACAACATGTTGTCTTGGTTATTGAAATTACCGATTTTCCCGGAAATGGGCTTATGGGCTGATCGCAATTATTTGCGGCTCTGGGCTTCGATGAGTATTACCGCCTTGGGCGGGCAGGTAACGATGCTGGCACTGCCACTCACTGCGGCGGTGCTTTTGCACGCGACGCCAATGCAAATGGGGTTGCTCACAGGCATTGAGCTCCTGCCCTTCGCGCTCGTTTCATTGCCCGCTGGGGTATGGCTTGATCGCACGCGCAAGTTCCCCATCGTGGTGGCGAGTGAAATTATTTTTGCTTTACTGCTCGCCTCGGTTGCGTTTGCAGCGTGGACGCAATCGCTCACGATGATGTGGCTTTATATCGTAGGCTTTGCGCTGGGCTGCTTGAATGTGGTGGGGGGGAGTGCGCACCAAATTTTGCTTACGCAAATCGTGCCACGCGAAAAATTGGTGGAAGCGCATAGCAAAAATTCATTAGCTTCTTCGTTTGCGGAAGTGGGTGGACCCGCAATCGCTGGGCTTTTAATCCAATGGCTCACAGCGCCCATTGCGTTATTGGTAGATGCCTGCGCGTTTATGTTTTCCGTGCTGCTCTTGCGCGGAATTAAAGTAAACGAGCCGTTGCCAACGGGGCCAGTTGGCTCGTGGATACCGGCGATGAAAGAGGGTTTGCGCTTTGTGTGGCAGACGCCCGCGTTGCGTTTATCTGCTACGGTGGTGGGCTTATGGCAAGTGTGCCACTTGATGTATCACACGGTGCTCATTTTGTTTGCAACGCGCACGCTCGGTTTTAGCGCGGGTACGCTTGGTGTGCTGTACACATTTTTTGGCGTGGGCAGCTTGCTGGCATCGGCTCGTGGTGAGCGCTTAGGCAAGCAAATTGGCATTGGGCGGTGCATGGCGCTGGCGGTATTGTCCACCTCGGTGTCGTGGGCGTGCGTAGCGCTTGCACCCACCGGCTCGCCGCTTGCTTATGTGTGCGTCGGTGCAGGCTTAGCATTTTTTGGGTTCGGTGCGTCGCTCCTTTTCATCCATTTTTTGGCGCTGCGCCAGTCGGTTACGCCTGATCATCTGCTCGGGCGGATGACGAACACCATGCGCTTTCTCATTATTGCCGGTGCGCCCGTGGGTTCGTTTTTAGGTGGCGCGATTGCGCAAGCGTACAGTGAACGCGCGGCCATTGCAGCGGCTTCGGCTGGGGCGTTGCTGCTGTGGGTGTTTGCTTCGAGAATTAAGCTACTGATGGAGATTAAGGCATTGCCTTCTAAACCGGAGTAACAATGCAGTAAAACCTGCGGCGTAAAAACGGCTTTTTTTGAGAGATATCTCCCAGAAAATGCAGTTTTTACGCCGCAGGTATTTTTACAACGTATTTTCTACAATTTAACTTGCGTACCCAACTCAATCACACGATTAGAAGGAATGCGGAAGTAGGCTGTGGCCGCTTGTGCGTTGCGAGCCATTAAGCCGAATACGCGCTGCCGCCAGATGGAAAAGACAGCGGACTCGCGCGGCACGAGTGTTTCGCGCGAAAGGAAAAAGCTCGTATCCATCACATCAAAATACAAACCCATCGGCTCGGCGGCGGCGAGCGCTTTTGGAATATTGGGCGAATTCATAAAACCGTATTTCACGATTACACAGAAAAAACCTTGTCCTAAGTGCGTGACTTCTAATCGCCCTTCGCGCGGTACGAGCGGCACATCGAGGAAGCGCACATGGAGCAACACGTTGCGCTCGTGCAGCACTTTGTTGTGCTTCAAATTGTGTAGCATCGCCGCGGGAATATCCTCCGGCGTGGAAGTCATGAACACAGCGGTGCCTGGTACGCGTTTGGCGTCCGTACACAAACCTTCGATCATGGGGGCGATGGGTAGCGCAGCGGTCTTGCGTTGATCGGCCATGAGTGCTCGCCCGCGCGACCACGTTGTCATCAGAAAAAACAAGGTGATGCCGAGTAAGAGTGGAAACCAGCCCCCCGCAGGAATTTTGATGGCGTTGGCAAAGAAGTAGCCTAAGTCCACAATCAAAAACACGGCACCGAGTGCCCAGACCGCTGGGCGAGACCAATTCCATAAGCCCTTTGCCACAACGAGCAACAAAATAGTATCGACGAGCATTGCGCCCGTCACTGCGAAACCATACGCTGCGCCAAGATTTGTGGAGGAGCGAAAGGTCAGCACGATAAACAGCACTAGCAAGCACAAGGCCCAATTGACCCCGGGAAGATAAATTTGCCCTTCTGCGTGGTGCGAGGTGTGCACGACTGATGCGCGTGGAGAAAAGCTTAACTGCATGGCTTGCCGCGCAATGGAAAACGCGCCAGAGATGACCGCTTGCGAGGCGATGATTGCAGCGAGCGTGGCTAAGATGACGAGCAAAATCTGCATCCAACCTTCTGGCACTTGTGTGAAAAACATGTGCCGTGGTTTGGCATCAACCAAGAGCGAAGCGCCTTGCCCGAAATAATTAAGCACGAGCATGGGCATCACGAAATAAAACCAGGCCGCGCGAATCGGCTTTGCGCCAAAATGTCCCATGTCTGCATAGAGCGCTTCTGCGCCGGTAATGGCGAGCACCACTGAGCCCATCACAATGATGGATATCCAGCCATGCGTAGCTAAAAATTTCAGCGCATACCAAGGCGAAAGCGCGACCAATACCTGCGGGGCAGCGAGAATTTGGATTACCCCCAAAATACCCAGCACGGAAAACCACGTCACCATAATGGGAGCGAAATACGAGGAGACTTTCGCGGTGCCGTATTTTTGAAAATAGAAAAGCGGGATGAGGATAACGAGCGCAAACGGTACAACAAAGCGCTCAAATTTTGGTGAGATTTCTTTTAAACCTTCCGCCGCAGAAAGTAGCGACATCGCGGGCGTAATGGCGGAATCCGCGAAAAAAAGCGCGATGCCAAACACTGAAAGTAAGGTTAGTGCGCGCTTGGTTTTCTCGCTATTTTTTGCACGCATCGCCAAGGAATGAAGTGCCATCGTGCCGCCCTCGCCTTGAATATCCGCACGCAAAATTATTACCGCGTATTTTATGGCGACGATGATGATGATCGACCACAGCACCATCGAACAAATGCCTAATACGTTGTCAGGCGTAACCGCGAGCCCCGTACCGTGGCCTGGGAAAAACACCTCGTTCATCGTGTAGAGCGGACTCGTGCCGATATCGCCGTACACCACGCCCATCGCACCAACGGCGAGGGCAAACAAGGATTGATTCTTAGTCGAACTCATAGAGGGATGTAAACAGCCCGAAACTGGCAGCGCAGTTTTGCACGATATCGTGCGCTAGGCGCGAGCCAAGGGGAGATTCAGCAACAAATTTTGAGGCTTGATTTTAAGTAGATTGTGTTCATCTATGCCTAAACCCAGATAGACGGGCTTGCCAGCCAGCGCAGGTCGCATTTCCGCAGGGTTGTCGAAGGTAAGTTCGAACAAACACAAAAGCCGAGCCAGGCGTTCTTCTTCTACGGGCTTGTTGTTGTATAGGTCATTCAAAACCGATGACGCGACGGCATCGAGACCCACGTGCCAAGCCCAACGACGATCATCGATTTCGCGACGATGTGCGATCTTCACTTTAACGCCTAAAAAGTGTGCAATCCACTGTTCGAGCACGCGGCACAGCGCATCGAGCGCGGGCTGACCACGGTTTAGGCTGACGGCAAAATCGAAGCGTTCGTCGCGCTTCCAATACGCTTCCGCATTTTCTGCGTTGAGCACGTCTAGATCGATACTGCGCGTTTTCAGGTTTTGCTTTTTAAGAAATTCCCCAATATGACCGAAACCACCCGTTTCAGAAAATGCCTCGATCGTTTCGTAGTCCGCAGCCATCACGCCGCCATCTTCGAGCACCGTTACCTTTTGAGTGCGGAATAAGCACTCCGCCATGCGCGCATGCAATGGGTCAGCATCGTTACCAAGTACATGTCGTAACAGCAACTGAGTAAGGTGAAAAACAAAAAGAGGGGGAACATCCACCCCACTACCTTGAAACAGCGAGAGGTAGGCGCTTTGTAGGTTTGGCGCGGCGACCAGACGATCGCGAAAGCGAAGAAAGATTCGGTAATTTTCTTGCGCGTCCACATCGCGCATCAGCAGAAGCTGAGCCGAAGGGATTGCCGCTCTTGGATCGCCGATGAGTGTGTCGTGCAGAGCCAGCTCGCGTTCACAGCTCTCGGGGATTGGGGCAAGTTCCGGTCGTGAAATCAAAAGACGCAAAAACGCGTCAGTCAGCGCCAGCCCGCCTTCGGGCTTGGTCTCAAGAAGTCGGTAGCCGCTTGAGACCCAAAAGTCTTGACCCACAGCGGACTAGGAGCCCAGCATCGAAGACTTTAGATCGTTCTGAATGGGTTTGTCCCCTAGCCAAATTTTCAAAAGTGCACGCTGCAACGGTTCGCTCGCGACACTTCCGCGCGCGGCACCGTTGACAGATACAGTGGTTTTTCCATCAGAGGAGAAGTCGAGCGCGACGACCTGCTTCGTTTTGGCTTCTTTCATTGCGCGCATGATGTTGAGCAACTGATCGATCTCAGTCTTGATGGCATCGAGCTCTGCTTGCGAGGCGTTGTTGTCGATACCGTCTTTGAGCGCGTCAGCGAGTTGGTCTGCTGTGAGGTCGCGCAACATGACTAACTGGACGCGGCGCGCAGTTTTTGCGTCTACAACGGCCTTGGCGTTGGATGATTTTTGCGTAACATACAACCCAGCCGCGTAGAGCTTGATAAAAAGTTTTGAGCGTACGCCCGCACCGTTTAGTACAAGCTCTTGCCCCCCAGCCGATATTTTGTCTTCAAACTTGATACCGGCTACTTCTACGTTAGCTAATGTAGCGCTCGCGCACATTGCAGCGACTACACCTATTGCAAATTTAAACATGAGGAATCTTCCTTCAAAAATGTTTACACCCGCGCGAACGAGCACATGTTACGGGTGTTAACGGTTAAGACTTAAAACGTGCCGACAAGCCCGAGACTCAATATGTTTACGTTACCCTTGTAAGTGCCCTTGATAACGCCGGCACCGGAAGCGCTAAGATTATCATTTATCCCAGCATTCTTCACAAAGATGTGCGTAAATGCGCCATCGAGACGAAATCGCGTGTTCAGCTGGTATGAGCCACCGAACGATAGCCACGTACGATTTGCGTCTGGCAGCCGTGCCGTACGCAACGCATCTTGTACGGGCGATTCGTCGTACGCTAAACCAGCGCGGGCGGTAAAGCCGTTGCCGTAGTCGTAGCTTGCGCCTATTGCGTAGCGCATCCCATCGGCCCAGCTATAGTCAACACGGTTAAGGATTGCGCCGTTTGATCGGATGATTTTCAGCTCGGGGATACTGCTCCACTGCGTCCAAGTGATGTCACCGGCTACGCTGAGTCGCGGGGTTACTTTGGTGACCGCAGAAAGCGAAACTGTAGAAGGTGTTTCGACATCAACCGTTACCGAACCGTCGGGTGTGCCGACGTTTTGAATAAGATCAACCGTGCCTGCAATAGATGCGGGCAACCCCGTTACCGATGGCCGAGTGAAGCGGGCATCGCCCGTTAAACCAAACTTGATCGACGAACGATAGGCCGCGCCAATACGAGTATCAGGGGACACATTAAACATCGCGCCCAAGTTAAATCCGTAGCCCGTATCGCTCCCTTTAACTTGAACTGCGCCTTCGCGACCCACCAAGGCAGGCGTTAACGCTTGCAATTGTGCAGCTGCAACGCCTTGCGACTGTAAGCCGCGCAATGCAACAGCGGTGTAGTTCACGTTGTTGGTCAGCTCGGCTTGGAATTTCATGAAGTTAAAGCCCGCACCAATCGAAAACTGATCGTTTACTTTGAACGAGATAGACGGATTAACGTTGATAGATTTCACATCTGAAACAAGCGCTTGGTAGCGGCCAATCCAGCCTTCGTTGTATTCGGTTTTTAGACCAAAAGGTGCGCTAATGCCGATCCCGATTGCGATTTGATTTGTGAGCGGCATGGCGGCGAAAAAGGTAGGTACCGGCGTAGGTGTTCCGACTTTACCTGGGGAATTGAGCGCTCCGCCTTGGCCTAAACCTGCAACAGATCCGCCATCTTGAAACTTTGCGTTAAGGCTTATGACATGTAAGCCTTGAGCGACGTTAATAGCACTTAGGCTCGCCATGCCCGCGGGGTTATAAAAAATGGTGCTCGCATCGTTCATGGCCTGAGCGGACGACCCTGCGTTCGCCATACCCATCGCTGCAATGCTTTGTTCGGCCAATGCGAAGCCGCCTGCGTGCGCGCTGGAAATACCCATCGATAGAGCGCTCAAAATCGCGATCCGTAGGTGGTTAGGTTTGAAATTCATTTAAAAGTCTCCTGAAATAATTTTCTAATAAAAACGATTTTCTGTGATTTTCACAGATTGCGCACGGCTACACCCGCTCGGAAAGCGGTTTTGGACGTCCATCAGCGCCAAGTGATACATACGTAAGCGTAGCTTCCGTAACTTTTAATGCCATTTCTGTCGTCGGACCGCGTTGTGCGTAGACCGTCACATCAACGGTTATCGAGGTATTTCCTACGCGAAGAACCGTTGCGTAAAAACTCACCAAATCACCGATGGCAACGGGCTGCTTGAACACAAAGGAATTTACCGCAACGGTTGCAACACGTCCCTTTGCACGCTGTGTGGCAGGTATGCTGCCCGCAATGTCAACCTGTGCCATGATCCATCCGCCGAACACATCACCAAACTGGTTCGCGTCTGCCGGCATGGGCACCACGCGTAGCGCAGGCATACCTGCAGGAAGTTGCACTGCCCCAATCATCGCGTCATGCTTTTGATTTCATCTCTTCATCGCGAAGCTCGCGACGCAATATTTTCCCAACGTTTGTTTTGGGCAACGTCTCTCGAAACGCAATATGCTTGGGACACTTATATCCAGCGAGCAATGTTTTGCAGTGTTCCATGAGCGAGGCTTCGGTCAAGTTGGGATCTTTCTTCACCACACAAATTTTCACTGCCTCACCAGATTTTTCGTCCGGCACACTAATCGCTGCCACTTCTAAAACACCCGGATGCATGGCTACTGCATCTTCCACTTCGTTCGGATACACATTGAAGCCAGACACCAAAATCATGTCTTTCTTGCGATCAACAATTTTGAATTGACCGTCGGCTGTCATGATGCCGATGTCGCCAGACGCAAACCAGCCATCCTTGTCGATAACTTTGTCAGTTTCATCTTGACGGTTGTAGTAGCCTTTCATTACTTGTGGGCCTCGAATACATATTTCACCTGGCTCTCCTTGAGCCGGTTCACTGCCGTCGTCTTTGCGTAAACATACATCGGTTAGCGGAAAGGGTACACCGATCGTACCCGAGTAATCCGCAATATCGAGACGATTTACTGTTGCTCCAGGCGCTGTTTCTGTAAGGCCATAGGCTTCAATAATAGGCTTACCCGTAACCGCCTTCCATTTTTCCGCAGTAGCACGCTGAACCGCCATGCCGCCGCCTAAAGTTAAGCGTAGGTTGGAAAAATCGAGCTTGGAAAAATCTGGGTGATTTACCAAGGCATTAAATAGTGTATTCACGCCGGGTAAAACGCTAAAGGGCAACTTCGAAAGCGTTTTGATGAAACCAGCAAAATCCTTCGGGTTTGGGATGAGAACGATACGTGCGCCGTAGTTCACAAACACAAACGTGCAGGCTGTGAGCGCAAAAATGTGATACATCGGCAAGGCCCCAATCAGCACTTCTTGCCGATTCGGATCGGTGATTGGGGTTAACCATTCGCTGACCTGCACGGTATTTGCACACATATTGCCGTGGGTGAGGATGGCGCCCTTCGATACGCCCGTTGTTCCACCGGTGTATTGGAGAAAGGCTATATCGTCGAGCGAAATCTCTACGGCCGGTACGGCGCCACGATTTGCAAGCGCGCTGCTAAATCTCACGTGTCCAGGCAAGCTATAGGCCGGAACTTGTTTTTTCACTTTACGCAATACGAAATTGATTAAGTGCCCTTTGAGCCCGAGCATGTCACCCACGCCGGTGACGATGACGTGGCGAACAGCCGTTGCAGCTTTTACTTTTTCAAGCGTAATAGCGAAATTCTCAAGGACTACGATACCCGTTGCGCCAGAATCTTTAAGTTGGTGTTCAAGCTCACGCGGGGTGTAAAGCGGGTTGCAGTTCACTACGACGCCACCAAGTTTCAATACACCGTAGAGCGCGACGGGGTATTGCAAGATGTTGGGCATCATTAGCGCAATTCGATCACCCTTTTTGAACCCTTGCGCAGCCAGATGCGCAGCGAACGACTGACTCAACCGATCGAGCTCGGAGTAGGTGATTTGCGCACCCATGCACTCAAATGCCACGCGCGAACTATATTTAGCAACCGCTTGAGAAAACATTGCCGAAATATTGGCGAACTGAGTAACGTCGGGGTTGGGTGAAATGCCAACCGGGTAATGCTTAAGCCAAGGTCTTTCCACGAACTGCCTCCTAATTTAGTTATGTTCGTATTGTGAACCAGTTTGGGAAAAAAGCTACCCCAGCTGTTTCGCTTGATAGTGCATCGGTCCGCCACGAAACGGCGCGAATCCTGTTGCAAATATTGCGCCGGCATCGAGCAGATCAGCGTCGTCGACAACGCCCTCCGCAAGCGCTTTTTTTGCCTCTTCCAAATACGGTTTGAGCAAGCGATCACTGAGGCCCGCAGGAACGGTGCCAGCTGACTGTTTTTGTGGTTTGCCATCAACCCAGTTGTAATAGCCTTTGCCGGTTTTTTTGCCAAGGCTTTTCCCCTCCACCAGCTGCTGTAGCTTGGCTGGTGCAGGAACGTGTGGCGCTACCTCTTTGCCTACCGCGTAAGCTACATCGAGTCCCACGGTATCTACCAATTCAATCGGCCCCATTGGCATGCCGAAAGCAAGCGCAGCTTCGTCAATGACCTCTGGCGCAATACCTTCTTCCACACATTTCATTGCTTCAAGCATATAGGGCGCGAGGATTCGATTGACCAAAAACCCAGGGGCACTTTTCACGGGCAGCGGTAGCTTGTCGATTTGTTTGGCGAACGCGGTGGACGCTTCCATGATTGCTTGTTGCGTTCGCTTGCCTTGCACAATTTCAACCAGCATCATTTTTGGCACGGGATTGAAAAAATGAATTCCCACCAAGCGCGTTGGGTCTTGCATGACCGTAGCGATCTGCTCGAGCGGGATAGAGGAGGTGTTCGAAGCGAGAATGCAGCTTGGTTTCGCCCTTGATTCGAGCGCTTTGAATAGTGACTGTTTCGCTTCAAGATTTTCGAAAATCGCCTCGATAATGACATCCGCCCGCGCCACGCCATCGCCCGCGACATCGGGGATCAGCCGATCCTGCGCATCGCGCGCGCGCAGTGGGTCGCGCAATTTTTCGGAGAAGAGTTTCGCAGCCCGACCCATGGCCGGCGCAAGCCGCTCAGCATTTTGGTCTTGCAGCGTTACGGTCAACCCACGGAAAGCACACCACGCGGCGATATCGCCGCCCATCACCCCAGCACCGACAACATGAACATGTTTCGCCTCAAACAAACTCTTTTTACCCAAAGACTTTAAACGCTCCTGAAGACCAAACACGCGAATCAAATTGCCAGCCGTGGGATGATTGATGAGCGAAACCATTGAGTGCGGATCCGAATCAGGCGCGCCAAACGGATCACCATCGTGTTTGTCCACCATATCGAGAATAACGTAGGGGGCAGGATAGTGCGCCTCGCGGGCTTTTTTTGCCACCTGCGCACGCGCTTTATTGATCACTAATCCTCGAAACGGCTTTTTTTGGGAGATATTTAGGAAAAAGGGCAGTTTTTGCGCCGCAGGTAAAGCCTTCAGCACGCCTATCGCCGTGTTCTCCGCAACGCGTACTGGGACAGATTCCGTTACCAGCCCCATTTTTTTTGCTCGGCGCGGATCAATGGTTTTACCGGTCAGCATCATGTCTAATGCCGCGGGAAGCCCGACTAATTTAGGTAGTCGCTTCATACCGCCCCAGCCTGGCACGATGCCAAGCATCACTTCCGGCAAACCCATGCGCGTTGACGGTGAATCTATTGCGACTCGGTAGCGGCAAGCCAGTGCGAACTCCAAGCCACCACCAAGACAAACGCCGTCGATTAACGCGAGCGTTGGATATTTAACCGCGGCCAAACGATCAAAAACATCATAGCCACTTTTGACGATGGCTTTAATACCTTCAATATCGGAAAACGCCGTGAACTCACCAACGTCAGCACCAGCAATGAATCCTGAAGCTTTTCCTGATGCGAAGACAACCGCTTGCGGCGGATTACGTTCGAATTCATCGAGCAATAAATTGAATTCGGCGAGCACAGATTGCGCGAGCGTATTCATCTTTTCGCCGACCCGATTGATTGTGACCCAGGTAATGCCGTCGGCGCGCAGGGTGTGCTGAAAAGTTGCAGTCATAGGAGAGAGAGTTAAACAGTAAATTCGTGTTCTGGATAAATGAAACCCATAGAAAACGCGCTTGTTCCTGCGTTCACAAGGGTAGCCCTCGCACCTGCGGATTGTTCAGCATTTCCTTCGGCGCGTTGCAGATTGAGTCGATGAATACACCAAATCGCGTTTAAATTCCTTTAGCTTCATAACGTTCGAGCAGGCTATACCCGCTCGACCAAAACGGCACCGCCTTGCCCGCCGCCAATGCATATCGTTGCAAGTCCACGCTTACCGCCGGTGCGCTTTAAAGTGTTGAGCGCGTGCAAGACGATCCGCGCGCCGGAGGCACCAACCGGATGTCCCAGCGCAACAGCACCCCCATCCGGATTCAGCTTTGTCATATCCACCTGACCAAATGCCGCGTCGAGCCCGAGTTCTTTTTTGCAAAAATCAGCATCGTTCCAAGCGCGGACGCATGCGATTACTTGCGCGGCGAATGCTTCATTGATTTCAATCGTATCGAGCGAATCGAGCGTCCAATTATTGCGCTTGAGCATCGGAGTCGATGCGTAAACCGGCCCCAAGCCCATGAGCGCCGGATCGAGCCCTGCCCATTGGGTATCAACGATTTTTCCGAGCGGGGTGAGGTTGTGTGCTTTTACGGAGGCCTCCGTCGCAAGAAGTACCCAGCTCGCGCCATCCGTGATCTGAGAGCTATTTGCAGCGGTCACGTTGCCATATTTTTTATCAAAAAAGGGCTTCAACTTTGCTAGATTGTCCGCAGTGGAATCTTCGCGCATTCCATCATCGGCAGCGAACAGTGCGCCCTTAGCGTCATAGAGTGGTGCGATCTCCTGGCTGAAGTGTCCGGCTTTCTGTGCGGCGATCACCCGCGCATGACTGAGTGCTGCGAACTCATCCATCTCACGGCGGGTGATTCCAAAGCGATGCGCCAAATTTTCAGCTGTTTGACCCATGATGAGCCCCACCATCGGATCAGTCAATCCCCGCATCAGCGTGATGACCGGAGCGAACATTTCACCCACAGGGAGTTTCGCGAACATGCCGGCCTTTTGGCCAAATGATTTCGCACCGCCAAATGCTGCAAACCACAACACCATTTTGTCGGTGTAGTTCAATGGCGTACGCGAAAGCGCATCCACGCCCCCAGCGAGAATCATGTTCGCTCGCCCTGCGAGCATGCGATCAACGGCTGAATCAATTGCCTGCATTCCCGAGGCGCAGTTGCGCATAACGGTGTAGCCTGGAACTTGATTACCCAAACCCAACCGCATCGCCACGAATCTTCCGATATTCACTTCATCGGCACTCGGGGCGGCGCAGCCCAAAATGACCTCATCGATTGCACCTTGGGCAGCGGGGACGCGATTCAAAAGAGCCTTACCTGAAGCGGTTGCCAAATCGGAAGCAGACCACGGCCCCGGCTTGCCCTTGGCTTTCAAAAACGGCGTGCGTACGCCGTCTATAACGTAAATAGGTTCTCTAAGCATATCCGTTTCCTTATGCCGCGTACCGCAGTGGCGGCTGCTCAAGTGCCATCGCGTGTTCGCGCAGACCAAAATCCATTGGGAAATCGTCTACCGCGATAAGCGTATCGTTCAACGCAACCGCTTTTCGAATAGCCTCGACTTCTTCGCTGGTCACTAAATTGGCTTTTTGTGCCCCAGGTAACCAATCGAGCGGGCGCTCCCCTGCAATCGTGCCCGCTTTAAAGTGCGGCTTTATACGGGCTTCAATTTCCTCAAGCTTCATCGCAGCTACGAGCGCATCTTCAACCTGGCGCATCGGATCCGTGGCGAGCTTCCCGATGAAAGTGCCTGCGGTGAGTCGTTCCCGCGCAGCAGTTGGAGCGATGATCTGCTCAACAACAGCGCGTCCAAGCCTGTCCGACGGCGCACGTTTTGTAGCACCGAACGGGAAAATGATCCGCCGCAGAAGCAGGGCCACTAGCTTGTTAGGATAGTTGTCGAGCACACCCGTCATCGCAATTTCAATACGGTGAATCGCGTCTTGCATCGACCAATGAAGGAAGGCCTCGTCCTCAACCTGTTTACCTTGCTCAACAAAGCGCTTCACGGTTGCAGTGCCGAGGTAAAGCTGGGAGAGTGCATCGCCCAAGCGAGCGGAGAGTTTTTCGCGGCGCTTCAATTCTCCACCAAGAATCAGCATCGAAACATCCGACATCAGCGCAAAAGCTGCGCTGTATCGGGACAGCTGTTGTGCATAGGGCTGAGCGACACCCGCAATTTGCGGTGCGGTACTTATCAACTTTGCACCGGTTGCGCTGTGAACAAGCGCGCGCGCGGCGTTACGTATTGTAAATTTCACGTGCGCAACGATGAGGTTATCAAAGCTGTTTAGTGCTCTGGTTGCGTCTGAATCCCGTGCAGCTTCCATTTCGGGGAACACAAACGGATGGCATCGTATAGCGCCTTGGCCGAAAATAATGAGCGAGCGCGTTAAGATATTTGCGCCTTCAACGGTGATACCAATCGGGATTTGCTGGTACGCGCGCCCCAAAAAGTTAGATGGCCCCAAGCAAATTCCCTTACCACCAATAACGTCCATCCCGTCGTTCACGACCTGCCGAGCCCGCTCGGTTAAGTGATACTTCACGATGCCGGAAAGTACCGCAGGTTTTTCACCCATATCGATGTAACGGGCCGTAAGCGTACGCGCTGCGTCCATCATGTACAGGTTTCCTGCCATGCGCGCCAACGCTTCTTCTACGCCTTCAAATTTGCCAATTGGCGTGCGGAACTGTCTACGTACGCGAGAGTAGCCGCCCACACCGCGCACTGCAGATTTCGCCATGCCTGTGTTCGAAGAGGGCAGGGATATGGCGCGGCCGACAGATAGACAATTCATCAGCATTTTCCAGCCGTTACCCACTTCCTTTTGCCCACCGATTACAAATTCCATCGGAATGAACATATCACGTGCGTGAATGGGACCATTCATGAATACCGCGTTTAGTGGGAAATGGCGACGCCCAATCTTTAAGCCAGGATGAGCGCGCGGAACCAGCGCGCAGGTAATGCCCAGATCGCCGGTTGCGCCCAACAACCCCTCAGGATCTTGGGCGCGGAACGCCAAACCTACCACCGTCGCGATCGGCGCGAGTGTGATGTAACGCTTGTCGCATGTTATGCGAAAACCTAACGTGCGCTCTCCCTTGTACTCACCGTAGCAAACTACGCCCGTATCGGGTATCGAGCCCGCGTCGGAGCCGGCGTGTGGATTCGTCAACGCAAAGCAGGGTAAATCCAAACCTTTCGCTAGGCGGGGCAGATAGTGGTTTTTTTGAGCCTCCGTGCCGTAATGCATAAGGAGTTCGGCTGGCCCGAGGGAGTTGGGCACCATCACGCTTACTGCTGTCGCGGAGCAGCGGGTGGAGAGCGTCGTTACGAATTGCGAATGGGCCAACGCGGAAAACCCGAGCCCGCCGTATTGCTTGGGAATAATCATGCCCAAAATACCCGAACTCTTAATTTTGTCCCACACATGCGGGGGCAAGTCGTAGTTGTGATGTGAGCTCGTCCAGTCATCCGATATCTGGCAAAGCTCTTGAACGTGCGTGTCAAAAAAAGCTTGCTCATCTGGCGAGAGTTGGGCAGCTGGTACATCCATCAGCTGTTTCCAATCGGGTTTACCTGAAAATAACTGAGCATCCCATCCGACGGTGCCCGCTTCAATCGCGGTGCGCTCGGTCTCGCTCATCGGCGGCAACACGCGACGAAACGCATTGAGCGCGGGGCCAGTGAGTAGCTTTTTGCGCAAATCGGGAAACAATAGCGCAGGGCTTAACAACACGACAGGCAACAGTAATATTGCGCACACGATAAAGGGAACTGCGCCGACTATCCACCCACCCACCGCGAGTGCGACGGCACCTGCAACCCATAACCAACCGGGTGCCGATACATACGCGAGCGTGAGCAGCGAAAGCAGCGCAACTAAAATCCAAGAGAACATCATCATCGGTAAACCTTTCTAAACAACAATCTAAACCAAAACGAGTGAATCGGTGGCGGGGGCTTGTAGCCCCGCAGTCAAAAAAGGAGCGAGCTTTCGCAGCAAAGTGGAGTCGTCCGCAGGCTCATCAGGGTTAATCGTGGAAATCAGCTTCAACGCGTCCGTTCCGGCCAGGGTATAGGCCATCGCGCCCATCACAAAGTGCAAACGCATGGTCAGATCGTCGCGCGATAGGTGGGGCAGCGCTTTTCCGAAGGCGGCTTTAAAGCGAGAAATCATTGGCGCGTATTGCTCCGATAACAAATTGCGAATGAAGGGGGCCGGATCTACGTACGCACGGCCTAATAGGCGCAAGAAATTTTTGCCACCGCGGGTCGGATCCCGCCCTAATTGCAACGCTGGCAAAAACATAGCCGACAAAATTTCCGAGAGCGGCACTGATTTCGGTGCGTATTTCGCCTCGAGCGCGTCGAGCAGCTTCAAACGATCTATATTGAGTGGATCGAGTCGCCGCGTAAGTACAGACTGAAACAATTCTTCTTTACTACCGAAGTGATAGTTCACCGCAGCCAAATTCACCCCTGCACCATTAGTGATGAGACGCAGCGACGTGGCTTCGTAGCCGTGCACCATAAACAATGTCTCAGCCTGCGCGAGAATGCGATCTTGTGTCCCAGAACGGGCAGACGAAGCGAGCTCTGACATATTTTTCAATTTGATTGATGGGAATGCCCAAATCATACGCTTGATTGAAACATTTCACGGTAGCAGTGTTTCAATCAAACGACTGTTTTAATTGTGAGTGGAGGACGCACTTAAGTCAAGTGCTTAATGCATGATTGGATAGAGTAAATACTTCAAAATCACGCACCTTACTTAAAGCAAAATTAGCAAAAAGTCAGGACTCACTTCTATATATGAGCCGGTTTTAGCGAAATTTTTCGTAACTCCCTGGAAGATTAACCAGTTATTCGGGAAAGAAATTTGGCGCCACGATGCTCTCGTAGAACAATACCGCGCGCTCGCGACCGTGAAGGTCGAACAACTCGCGCTGCGCTTGACCAAAGGTGATTAGCAGCGCCTCCTGCGAGTCCGCAGCTTCGATTCGAAATGTATAGCTGTGCGAAGCTAACGGTAAATGTTCAAATAAAAAGCGAATCGCACTCTGTTTAGCGTTTGCGACTAATTCCGGCGAAACCGCTTCTAGTAGTGAGGTTTCACCGGCCAATAGCGCGGCGGTGAAAGTTTGCCCTGGGGCAGGTTCTACGATGTCGATCAAGTTCCATCGCAGTAGCTCCAACAGGTTGCGCTCAAGCTCGCCTAAGCGGGCCCGTCGCGCTAATGCCGAAATACCGAAATTAGAGTCCAGTATGGATAAGATGCGGCGCGCGGGGACGGAAAGCGGAAGCGCTTTCGCGAAAAGTTCTCGCTCGCCATTTTGGTTTCGAATGAACTGCATAGAATTCGCTGCCCCGGAGGCTCATCATATAACGCGACATTCTCAAAACGGCTTTTTTTATGTACTTCCAGGATCAAGTCCTGATAACCGTAAGTTAACCGAAAAGGGTGGCTGTTTCAAGTAATTAGCGCAGTGCACTTTTCGCATGTTGCCAAACCCACCAAGCGCCTAAAAATAGAACCACTGAACACAGCGCAGCGATCGCCCACCTCGGCATTGCACTCTCCAGAGCCAGCGCAACGGCAAGGGGCAAGATCGCTCGGGCGACACTACCTGCGCTGGCGAGCTGGGCGCTTACTTGGGTGAATTGCTCACCCCAAAACAAGAGCTGAGGTGTCGCGCCACGCAATATAGTGAACAGCCCATTGCTCGCACCCATTAGGAGCACTGCCAGCGCTACCATTGATAACGGCGCGCCCGTTGACGCAAGTGCAACCAATAGTAGCCAACATACTGCGCAGGCGGCCACCGCGGCTTTTAGCGTGACGCCCAAGCCGGTGCGATGACTACTTAAAAAATCGAGCCCACGCGCAAGGAGTTGGCCGACACCAAAAAGTGACAGCACCGCTGTGATGGTGCCAGGAGACGCTTGAAACGTGGAAAGCAATAGGGGTAGGTTAGCCGCAAGGCCCGCGCCAATTGAGCTGACCAAAGTTAAGCCAAGGACAACATAGCGGGTTTGCGTAGCGCCAAGCGGAGCATTCGACTGGCTTGGCATCGCCGTTGTCGCGGCTTCTCCATCCATCAAATCGTTGGGCACGGGAATCCGCGTGAATAGCCACAAACACGCGCCACCGACTATTGCCATGATGGCGGCTAAACCGAGCCAACCTGTCGCCAGCCCGAAGCGAACGTTGAGCTGATGGGCGATAGGCCACATGATGGAGCTGGCGAGCGCGCCGAAGAGCGTCACGCCAGTGATCACACGACGGGCGTTATGCGGGTGATAGAGCCGAACACAGAGCCAGGCGTAATCGTATTGCGTAAGCGCCATGGCCGCGCCCGCGAGAGCAAATCCAGCAAACACAATGCTGACATGCCAAGCAAACGCCAAAACTACGCAGGCCAGCACGCCGATTGCCAGCCCGACCACGCCACCCAGCCAAGCATTGCCGCGCATCACCCAGCGGGTGCAGGCGGGGGCGACGGCGGCGTTGAATAGCAATCCTGAGCAATAGGCGGCCATAATAGCCGCGATGGAAACCCCTGCGCGTGCCGCCATTGCAGGTGCAAAAACCGTTACACCGTAAGTAAGCGTTCCCCAACATACAATTTGATGAATGCCTAAGCTTGCAACAAAGCCGCGTGAAGTGAGCTTCAAAAAGATGACGTAGTCAATTGATTTCGTTACAATTATGGGCTTATTTGAAGAATCACACACGGAAAGTTTGACATGGCTGCTGAACGCACTCGCACCCGCCGCAACACGCTCGAGCGTCGTTGCTTGCCCAAATCGCTCAAGCGTCAATTTATGGGCTCCTCGAAATGGGTGTTTAAATTGCTCGAAAAAGTGAAAAAAGCCTAAGATTTTTTAAGTCCAAAAAACCACCGTTGCGGTGGTTTTTTTATTTCCGTGTATCGTCTCGGAATCTTCGAGTGAACTTCTTCATCATGGCAGACATTCATATTAAACGCGCCCACGGCACCACGCTTGCAAAGGCTAAAAAAGCCGCCCACAGCATCGCTTCGCAGTTGGAGAAAAAGTTTGAGCTCGAAACCGATTGGGATGGCGATTGCTGCACATTTGAGCGTTCCGGCGTTTCGGGCGAGCTCTATGTGGACAAAACCCATGTTGAGATTGAAATTACGCTTGGGCTACTGTTCAAAGCGTTCAAGGGCAGCATTCAGGGCGCCATTGAAGAAAATCTCGACCAAAC
>JANMDS010000493.1:0-4497 GCA_031376405.1 Betaproteobacteria bacterium | reverse complement strand
GTTTTTACGCCGCAGGTATTACTCAAGACCTACTTTGCCGCCTTGCCCCAAAGCTGCTCCAACCGCGCGTCCCGCCCGCAACCGGAGCGGTAATGTTTATAGCGCAGCGGATTTTTTTGGTGGTAATTTTGGTGGTAATCTTCAGCGGCGTAAAAGGTCGTAGCCTTTACCACTTCGGTGTTGATTTCCTTAAATTTGCCTGACTTTTCGAGCACGGTTTTGCTGAGCTGCGCCGTCTTCATTTGTTCTTCATCAAGTGGATAAATCCCGCTGCGATACTGGGTGCCGCGGTCACAAAACTGCTCGTTTTTCACTGTCGGATCAATCGTCTTCCAGAAAATTTCCACGAGCTGAGCGTACGTTACTTTTGCAGGATCGTAGGTCACTTTAACCGCTTCGGTGTGCCCCGTTTTGCCCGCGCTTACTTCTTCGTAAGTGGGGTTCACGCGCATGCCGTTGATGTACCCCGAAATCGTTTCGGTAACACCCGGCACTTTGTCGAAATCAGATTCCGTGCACCAAAAACAACCCCCGGCGAAAATGGCGGTCGCGGTTTTCTGCGCGTGGGCGTTTACATTAAAACCAATGGCGCAAACGAACGCGAGCGCCAACAAAAGCTTCCTCATGAGCGCAGCTCCGGTGCTTTTTCAGTTTCAGGAATAAAGAGTAACGCCAGCCCGTTGTTGCAATAACGCAAGCCCGTCGGTTTGGGGCCGTCGTCGAACACGTGGCCTTGATGTCCACCGCAACGGGCGCAATGATATTCCGTGCGCGCCATGAAAAACTTGGAATCCTTTTTAGTGCCTAACGCATCGGGGATTGCGTCAAAAAAACTAGGCCAACCGGTGCCGCTTTCAAACTTCTTGTCCGAAGGAAATAGCGGGAAATTACATGCGGCACACACAAAGGTACCCTTACGTTTTTCTTGGTTGAGCTCGCTCGTGCCGGCGCGCTCTGTGCCTTCTTCAAACAAAATTTCGTAGCGCTTACCATCTAAAAGCGCCTTCCATTGCTCTTTCGTTTTCATCAATCGTTTCACTTTCGTCGGGGCTTGCGCCAGCGCGCGCAAGGGCACGGCGGCAAGCGCTGCCGCGGTTAAGGCTATGTGGAAAAAATGTCGTCGTTGCATTGCCAATCCTGTCATTAAGGCGAGGTGCGAACTATTTCGAAGCGGTTTCCATTTTGTTACAAAAACTGCAAGCATTTGCGTTTTAGGGCGAGATCGTAAGCATTGCGCCTGTTGGCGCAGCGCTGCCGACGCTAAGATAGTGCCCCCCCGCCCAGCGCGCAGCCAAATCGGAATAATGTGCGGAAACGCGGTTGCCACTCTGGCCAGTAGAGTGCATGAGTCGCGCGTCACCATTGGCCATATCATAAATACCACGTAGGCTTGCGGCGTGGACGTTGGTGAACGGCGCATCGGGCTTGAGCGCCAAGCGCCCTACGTTCACCGTATACGTGTCCCCGCCTGTGGGCACGCGCACATCGAATAATTTGGATAGCTGGGGGTGTTTGCCAAATGGGCGGTGTTCGCTTCGGGCTTGATGCAAATCGCCCCAGCGCAGCTTATCCACATCGCCGTGGCGTTTTTCAAGCTCGGCCACCGCCTCATCAAGCGCGTCGCTGAGCATTTCCCCACACGCGTTTTTCGTGCCTGCCACCACATCGTTACACCACTGGGGTGCCTGCGTAAGCGCGAGAAGCAGCGGACGAAAGCCATCGCGCCGCTCGGTGAAGTATTGCGTAGCACTGCCCTCGCCCACTTCATCCGCAAACACTTTTCTAAACGCTTTTGCAACCCACGCGTGGTGGAGAAGTGGCTCTAGCCGGTCCGCTTTCATTACGCCATCGAACTTGCGCAGCTTCTCCCACGCGGCCCTGCCCGCAGCGGTTTTCGGCGCGATGGTGTGGGCTTTAAGCGCGGCGAGCCAATGGGGATACGCGAGCGAAGTCACGTCCGCATGCATCGCCGATATCGACTCTGCACCATGCTTGGGCGTTGCCGCAATCAACTCGTCGATACGTAGTTTGCGATACGGCAAAGCCCACTCGTAGCCCAAGCCTTGCAGATCATTTTTAGGACGAATGTCCTCGTTCGCAGTGGCAATGTACCCGCGCGCGGGGTTTGCCTCTTGCGGTATCTGCTCGAACGGTACGTAGCCCTGCCACTGATATTTGGCCTCCCACCCCGGCGCGGGGGCGAGTCCGTGTAGATCATTATCCTTATGGCGGATCGGGTAGCGCCCCGCCGCAATCCAACCGATGTTTCCGGCGGTATCGGCGTACACAATATTTTGTGCAGGCGCGGCGTACGCACGGGTCGCCAGCCTAAATTCTTCCGCATTTTTGGCGCGGTTCATCGAAATAGCCGCCTGAATTGGCACACTATCGGCATCAAGCGCCGTCCAGCGCAGCGAAAGCGCCAGCGGCTTATCTTTCACCAGCGCGGCAGCGCCGGGCGTGGCGTCGCTGATGATCGGGCCGTTTTTAGTTGCCCGCGCGATGAAATTCACATCCGCCTGCCCTTTTACTTTAATGGTTTCCGAGCGGGTGATTAGTT
The DNA here is from genome assembly GCA_031376405.1 of Betaproteobacteria bacterium. Classification (GTDB taxonomy): domain Bacteria; phylum Pseudomonadota; class Gammaproteobacteria; order Burkholderiales; family Casimicrobiaceae; genus JANMDS01. The sequence goes on along the minus strand of JANMDS010000493.1, from coordinate 1,937 downwards.
TTTCCATCCCGGTTGGACTTTGGTACGAATCGCCGTGAATGCGCTCCACGTAAACATCCTGCACATCAGCGCCGACATTGGTGAAGCCCCACGCCACGTGCTGGTTGCGCCCGAGAACGATCGTAGGCATACCGGGCAACGTGGCACCGGTGAGATGGTAACCCTCGGCCTTCACACTGGCGAAGTACCACAGTGCAGGAGCGCTCAGCCCCAAGTGCGGGTCGTTGGCAACGATGGGTTTGCCAGTCACTGTGCGGCTCCCTCCAATCACCCAATTGTTTGAGCCTTTGCCCTCAACGGCGCTTTCCGGCGCGGCTTCAATCAGTGAGGCAAATTTAGTCTTCTCTGGCGACGCACCGAACGCGCTGCCATAGCCAATTGCGTTGGGATAGGTTACGTTCTGAGCAGTGGGCAGAAGCACGTTAATTTGCTCATTGCTAAGCCGCGCCGAAAAGTGCGCCCGCATGAGCTCGCTCGCCCAATTACCACCCAAATCCCACGCCATCATGATCGCCCAGCCCATCGAATCCGCTGGCGTCCACGGTTGCGGTTTGATGCCCAAAATTAAAAACTCTGCAGGCAAAACTTTCACCTGCGCAATGCCAAAATTCACACCCGCCGCGTACTGTTCGAGGGCAGCGCGCGTCGTGGCATCTAGGCTGGCCAGCTGCGCCTGCCCAGCGCGGTGTACGCCGAGCGCGCGCAGAAACTTATCGTTGTCCAGCGTAGCGACACCCAATATTTCCGACATTTCACCGCGCACAATCCGGCGGTTCATTTCGAGTTGCCAAAGTCGATCTTGGGCATGGGCCACGCCCACCGCAAACCACGCATCGTTTAGCGTTTTCGCTTCAATGTGGGGCACACCGTCGGCATCGCGGGTGATCGTCGCGTTTTGCGAAATTTTCGAACCAGTGAGTGTGCCTTCAGTTTGAGGAAGAGATTGACGAAGGAATAGATATCCCGCGAACAACCCAACGCCTAGCAGCGCAAGGAGGGCGAACAAAGAGCGGCGCAGGAGTTTCATGGTGAGCTCGTAAGTAGGTGCGGAAGCCGCTAGTGTAAGGCGATGTTGCCTAGGGCGTAAAAACAGGTATTTCTTGGGAGATAAATGCTAAATCGGGCCGTTTTTACGCCGCAGGTATTTAGTTCAATCTGACGGTTTTCCTACAAATAGCGCGATAGTTCGCATCCAACTGCGCGTTAAGCAAAATGAGTGCGGCAATCCGCCGCGCTATGCTCGTCACTTCCTTGATTTCTTCGATCGAAAGCGCGCGCCCGAGTACGCGCTGCTCGCGATACGAGAGCCATTTCTTGATTACTTGATAGCCGCCGATGGTGTATTCCCAAACCTGCGGCGCAATATTTTTCCAGTGGGCGGTGGTGTTTAGGTAGATGTCGTGCGTGGTCGTAGCGCTGCCAAGCGTGGCGTTGGCTTCAGCGGCGGTGGCGGCACGGGTTTCGAGCTTGCCTTTGGCAGGCATAGTGGGTTTACCGGGTTTGGTAAATGAGCCGCCGTGCCCCCAGCCTGCGGTGAGCGCGAACTCATCGGCGGCGAGTGGCTTGCCTGTAGTCGTGGAAATCACCGCGATGGTTTTGAGCTCGGGGCGTATCGGGCCGGCGGTTACGCCCGTCACGGGCTTTTCGGTATCGAGCAGCGCTGCGATCTCGCGCCCAAGCGCGGCGGAGGCATGCAGCGCGCCAGCGTCCGCAGGCAAGGGAATGCGCGGCCAATCTTGCCGTAGCCCACCCGCGTTCTCGCTGCGGTACGCGGGTGAATGCATGATCGCGATGGCGTGGAAGAAAAGATCGGCGGCTTGGCAAGCATTGCGCCGCAGGTAGTCCGCCGCAGCTGGGGTAAGGTTGTCGCGGATTGCGTTGGTATCGTTGGCCAGAAGGGAATTGGTTTCGCGGAGGTAAAGCGGGAAATAGCTTGA
>JANMDS010000470.1:0-6096 GCA_031376405.1 Betaproteobacteria bacterium | reverse complement strand
ATCGTGCGTTATCAGGGCACGTATATCGGTTTGTGTGGCAGCGCGGCCCATCAATTGGTGTTCGAGAATTTGCTGGCGAAGCAAGAAAATTTAGATTTCTCCAGCAAAGAAGCCATTTTCGAGACCTTTCGCAAGCTGCATCCGATTTTGAAAGAAAGCCATTACTTAAACCCGAAAGAGGATGAGGAAGATCCGTATGAGTCCACGCAAATTACCGCGCTGATTGCCAATTCTTCGGGGATTTTCGGCGTGTATTCGATGCGAGAGGTGTTTGAGTTCAGCAAGTTCTGGGCATCGGGCTCTGGGCGGGAGTTTGCGCTGGGCAGCATGCTTACCAACTTTGATCGTTTGGATTCGGCTAAAGAAATTGCTAAATCTGCGATTGAAGTGGGCGCGCATTTCGATAAAAACTCATCGCTACCAATGACGCTTTATGAAGTGCAGATTGAGAAGAAATAGGTGATCTCACGCCTGCGCGATTGCATGCATTCCGCTCTCCGAAAAGTGGAATGTAATCAGTGAACGACACGCTCACGCGCTTTGTGCTGGATTCTTCGCCGGTGCGTGGGGGCATCGTGCGTTTGAACAACGCATTCGCCACCGCGGTGAACGACCATGCGTACCCAGCACCCGTAGCCCGCGCGCTGGGCGAGCTTCTTGCCGCAACCACGCTGCTTGGCAGCAGCTTGAAGTGGGAGGGCGCGCTCATATTGCAAATGCAAGGTGACGGTGCACTGAAATTGTTGTGTGCAGAAAGCGATAATCAACTCAACGTGCGCGCAGTGGCAACTGTTGAAGGCAACATCGCAAAAACGGACGCGCTTGGCGATATGATGCCCGATGGTCGGGTGGTGATTACGCTGGATCCAAAAGGCATCGAAGGCAGCGCACTAATGTATCAAGGCATTGTGGCGCTCAACCCAATCGGCGTGGCCGCTACGCTGGAAGACTACATGTTGCAATCGCAACAAGTGCAAACCTGCATCGTGCTGGCTGCAAGTTTGGAAAATGGGAAAGTTTGTGCGGCGGGCTTTCTGGTGCAAAAGCTCCCTGGCGACGACGCGGCGAGCGTGGCTGCATACGAACATATTGTTGCCCTCACCCGCACACTCAAAGCGCAGGAGCTGCTCACGCTCGATGCCCAAACGCTCCTTACGCGGCTCTTTCACGAGGAAACCGTGCGAGTATTGCCGGGGCAACGGGTGCAGTTTTTTTGCCCCTGCACGGAAGCGCGCGTGCTCAATGCGCTGCGCCTAATGGGCCAAGAGGAAGTGGATTCCATCATTACCGAACGTGGGAGCGTAGAGGCGCGTTGCCAATTTTGCAATCTGCTTTACCGTTTCGGCGCACCAGAAATGAAAGCGCTTTTTTCAGGGCAAAGTAATGTCTCGGGCAGCCAAACCCAACACTGAAATTGATGATAACGAGGGCAAAGTGCGCCTCGATAAGTGGCTCTTTGCAGCACGCTTTTTCAAAACCCGTGGTTTGGCCGCCGATGCGATTGAAGCGGGAAAAGTCAAGCGCGATGGCGAGCGGGTTAAGCTTTCCCACGCGGTGCGCGTTGGCGATGCGTTTACCATTAGCCGCGAAGGCTTGGTGTGGGAGATAGAAGTTGCGTTGGTAACCGATAAGCGCGGCAACGGTGCTGCTGCCGCGCTCATGTTTACCGAAACCACTACGAGCATCGCCGCACGCGATGGCGAGCTCGCCCGGCGCAAAGCCGATTTCCAGGCTGGCGTGTACATCAACCACCGCCCAACCAAGCGGGATCGGCGGGATTTAATTAAGTACTTTGAACCAAAAGATCGTTAACTAAACGAAAACCCTGCGGCGTAAAACGGGCGATTTTTTGGGATTATCTCCCCCAAAACAGCCGCTTTCAGCGCTTGCGCGTTGTCCGTTTTGGGGGCGAAACCGAGGCTTCCTGCACGGTGTTGCTGGCGGTACGCAAGGCTTCCATCGATTGCTTTTGCAAGCCGAGCGTTTGAATGCTCATCTGCACCATGTTGACTTGGGTTTGTAGCCATACTTCGACCACGCGCATTTCTTGGATCCGCCGCTCAATTTCTGCCGGATCGAGTGCTTTCATCCAGGCGCTCACATCAGGTTGGCCTCCCATCGCCGCGCCTGGCATACCCGCAAAAGGGTTCATTTGCCCTGGATTCATAAAGGGCGACATCCAAGCCGTCCACGGGTTATCCGTTTTGTGTGATTCACTCATTGTCTTTCCTCCTGTAATAATCGTACACCTATTCGCATCATATCGCCACATGAAAATTGTCGGTTTCATCATCATTTTCTTCACGGTACTGCTGGCCATGCGCTGGTGGAGCGCGCATCAGCGACGGCTAGAAGAGCTCGAAAAGCAAGAAAAGGAGGCCCAAACCCAAGCCTTGCGTGGCGAGAGTGTGGTGCGGTGCGTTCGATGCGCCGCACACGTACCGAAATCCACCGCGCAGATGAATGAAACCGGCTGGGTGTGTAAAGACGAACGTTCATGCAAGCCTTCGAGGTCGTAACCCAGTCTGGTTTAGCTTCGGTGGCGCAGCGGGTGCTGCGCCTGTTGGCGCTCTATCGTGTAGTGGCCGCGCTGGGGGCGTTTGCGCTGGTATTGGGTGAGCCGGGCGTACTGCACGCGCGGCTCGGCTTGTTGATTTTCATCGGCCTCTACGCATTGGTGTTCAGCCTGGGTTTGCGGTACGCGCAACAGGTTTGGAGCCGCCCTCGGTTGTGGTTGTCCACCGCAGTATTTGTAGATGTCGTGTTCGTTTTGCTCATTTCTACATTTAGTGGCTCGCTCTTATTTGCTACCGCCTTGGTGCCGATATTAGTCGCCCACGGCTGGCTCTTGCGGGATCGCTTTGCCTTCGCCCACGCTGCGATGGTCGCGATTGGTTTGCTCGCAATGTCGGTGCTCGATTTGGCACCGTACAGCCAATCGGCGTTCGCGGGGATCGGCTGCTTCGCCGCTGCTAGTTTGGGCGTGGTGCTAGGGCGCGTAGGCATTGAAGCGATGAAGCTCGCCGATCAGCGCGGGCAAGATTTAGAGAAGCTCTCCGCGCTCAACCAGCGGATCATCGATGATCTGGACCAAGGCGTACTGGTAGTAGATCGGGACGGCAATATTCTCCAGGCCAACCCGCAGGCGGAAGCGTGGATCTTTGGTCAAGCCGTCGGCGTGCAGTACCCACAATACATGATGAACGTGGCCCAAGCGCTTGCCATTCAATGGGCAAATTGGAAGGAAGGCCACCCGATGCTCGATGGCATCGGTATCACTTTAGGTGAAGGCGAGTCGCAAGTAAAAGTGCGCGCGCGGTTTGTGTCTGCAGAGCTTCGGCGCGCGGGCGATGCAGTGGTGTTCCTAGATGATTTGGCAGCGGCACAAATACGGGCTCAGCAAATAAAGTTAGCCGCGCTGGGCAGGCTCACGGCCAATATTGCGCATGAAATTCGAAACCCACTTTCGGCCATCCGGCAAGCGAGTCAACTGCTTGGTGAATCCAACGAACCTGGCGATGCTCGGTTGTTGGAGATGGTAGAGAAAAATGTGCGTCGTATTGACCGGATTGTGGCCAACGTGCTGAGCTTGTCTAAACGTGATCGCATTGTTCCGCAGACCATCGCGCTTCAAACTGTAATGCCAGAGCTGATTGCCGAGTGGCGCGAGCAAGCGGGGACGCGAGACGATGCAATTTCCCTAGAAATGGAAGCGCACGCGCAAATGCCAACGGTGAGTGTGGACAAGGGACATTTCGAAGAAATTATGTGGAACCTCATCGGTAACGCCTGGCGACATAGCGCGCAAAAATCGGGCAGCGTACTCGTGCAAGTGCGCCGGTCTGTTTCCGGCAGGATGGCGGTCATCGAAGTGACCGATGATGGCCCTGGTGTGCCGACCGATCATCGGGATAGTATTTTTGAGCCGTTCTTTTCGATGAGTGGTTCGAGCGGCTTAGGGCTCTACATTTCTCGCGAGTTGGCCGAAGCAAATGCCGGTACCCTAGAGCTCACCCCGCACCCCGCTGGAGCGCAATTTCGCCTGTTGCTGCCTGGCAACCTCACGGAGACCACCCCGCAATGACCCTCGCAACCGCACCGACCATTTTGGTGATCGACGATGAACCCGATTTGTTAATGCTCATTGAGCTTACATTGAGCAAATTAGGGTTTAACGTCGTCAAAGCGATCAGCGTAGCCGAGGCAAAAGCCGCGTTAAGCGAGCGCACGTTCGATTTGTGTTTAACGGATATGCGACTCAAAGACGGACTCGGTATCGAAGTCCTACAGTACATTCAGGATAAAAAAATAGATCTTCCTACCGCCGTCTTGACGGCTTACGGCAATGCCGACAATGCGGTGGCCGCATTAAAGGCTGGGGCGTTCGATTATTTGGCTAAACCCGTTTCGATCGATCAATTGCGCGCGCTGGTAAAGAGCGCACTGGCCGTTCCCAAAGCCGCGTCAACAACGCAGCACGCGGCTCGGAAAGCTGCGCTCTCTCCAAGCGGAAGTGGCACACCGCGCACGCTTCTTGGTGCAAGCCAAAGTATTGAAAAACTGCGGGAATTGTTGCAGCGGCTCGCGCAAAGTATGGCCCCAGTGCACATACATGGCGAATCGGGTACGGGCAAAGAACTAGCGGCGCGCATCTTGCACGAATCGGGACCGCGCCGTGACGGCCCGTTCGTGGCCGTTAACTGCGGCGCAATTCCAGAAAATTTGATGGAAACGGAATTTTTCGGAGCGAAAAAGGGTGCGTTTACTGGCGCTGGGGAAGATCGTGTCGGCTTCTTTCAAGCCGCGCACGCAGGCACCTTGTTTTTAGATGAGGTAGCTGATTTACCGCTTGCCATGCAGGTGAAGCTGCTGCGGGTCATCCAAGAAAAATCGGTTCGTCGCGTGGGCGCTACGGCAGAGGAACCCATTGATGTGCGTATCGTGAGCGCGACACATAAATCGTTACCCGATTTGGTGAGTAACGGCAGTTTCCGACAAGATTTGTTTTATAGATTGAGCGTTATTCCCGCCACCATGCCTTCGCTGCGGGATATCCGCGACGATGTTGGTGAAATTGCCCACGCCGTGCTTGCTCGCATTACCCGCTCCCCGCTGGCGCAACTTACGCCTGCTGCGGTAACGGCATTATCGCGCTATGATTTTCCTGGCAATGTGCGGGAGCTTGAAAACATTTTGGAGCGCGCAGTGGCACTCGCCACGAACCCCAATTTGATCGACGCTTCGGATTTATTTTTAGAACCACACGAAATACCGGAAAGCGCGCCTGCGGCAGAGCACGCTGCCGAAGGGGTCGCCCATCTCAATATTGCGGCGAGAGGAACCCAGTCGCTACAAACATATTTAGACGAAGTTGAAAAGCAAGTGTTACTCAATGCGATTGCCGAATCGGGAGGTAACCGCACCAAAGCCGCACGGCTTTTGGGCATCACCTTTCGCTCGATTCGCTATCGATTGGAGCGCTTGGGGATGGACGTGGATTGATGCAAATCGATCCGACGGGGTGGCTCACCGAGGTAACGCATACGCCCTCCCCTAACTTTGCCCAGCGCGCTGACGATGTGGAACCTACTCTGGTCGTTATTCATGCGATTAGCCTGCCGCCGCGCGAATTTGGCGGCGGCAACGTGCGCGCGCTTTTTTGCAATACGCTCGAAGTCGATGCCCACCCGTATTTCGTTCAGATCGCACCGTTGCGGGTTTCGTCACATTTTTTCGTTGCCCGCGACGGCATGCTGGAGCAATTCGTATCGTGCGACGCTGTGGCGTGGCACGCTGGCGTGTCCAATTGGAAATCGCGGGAATCGTGCAATGGTTTCTCTATAGGGATTGAATTAGAAGGCTGCGATGAACTGCCGTTTACCTCTGTGCAATACCGAGCGCTCGCCACACTACTGAGTGCGCTCAAACAGCGATATCCAAGTCTTACCGATGCAGCAGGCCATAGCGACATCGCGCCTGGGCGCAAGTCCGACCCAGGGCCGAATTTTGATTGGGCACAGGTTGACTCAAGCTGGCAACAATGGCGGTGAAGTCCGCTTGCATCTAAACCTGCGGCGCAAAAAGGCCATTTTTTGG
>JANMDS010000426.1:0-8203 GCA_031376405.1 Betaproteobacteria bacterium | reverse complement strand
GATTACTCCGTTCACTGAAACATCGGGCACCTTCGTCAATTGCGAAGGCACCGTACAGAGTGTGCAAGCCACCGTGCGCCCGCTCGGCAATTCCCGCCCCGGCTGGAAACTGTTGCGCGTGTTGAGCGAAATGGTGGGAGCAAAAGATGTTGCGTTTGATTCGAGCGAAGCCGTGCGCGATGCGGCGTTGCCCGCAGGTTGGGAAGCGCGTTTAGGTAACAGCGCGAATGAAATGGCGAAAGCGGCCCCAGCCCTCTCCATTGAACGAATCGCCGATACGCCGATTTACCAAAGCGACACGATTGTGCGTCGTGCTGCGTCGCTGCAGAAAGCGGGTTTAGCCAAAATACCTGCGGCGCAAATTTCCCCAGATTTGGCCCAAATCTTAAAAATTTCGGCCTCAGGAAAAGTAAAGCTTTCGCAATCATCGACAGTCGGGCAGGGCGTGTGTATTGTGGACGCAGTGGTGAGTCAGTCTATGCCGATGGGTACGGTGCGAATTCCTGCGGCGCAGTTTGCAACGGCTGGGCTCGGTTCTCAGCTTGCAGCGATTAGCATGGAGAAGGCGCAATGAGCGTTGAATTAACACCTCTCGCAGCAGTCGTCGGGTGGGTTATGCCAAGTTATCGCGCGGCCTTCCCCGAAGTGCAATACGCCGCGTGGACGCTCTTAAAAATCGTCGCCATCTGCGTACCCGTTATTTTGTGTGTTGCTTTCACTACGTTATGGGAGCGCAAAGTAATCGGTTGGATGCAGGGCCGGATTGGCCCTAATCGCGTAGGCCCGCTCGGGTTGTTGCAGCCGTTTGCCGACGTGTTGAAGTTGTTGATGAAAGAAATCATCATCCCAACCGGGTCGAGCAAAACGCTTTTCATCATCGCTCCCCTGCTCACACTCGCGCCTGCGCTTGCCGCGTGGGCCGTTGTGCCCTTTACCGAAACATTGATCCTGGCCGATATAAATGTCGGATTACTCTACATCTTGGCGATGACTTCTGTCGGTGTGTACGGCGTGATCCTTGCGGGTTGGGCGTCAAATTCGAAGTACGCATTTTTAGGCTGTCTACGCTCCGCAGCGCAGATTGTTTCTTACGAAATCGCGATGGGCTTTGCGCTCGTCGGCGTGCTCATGTGTGCGAATAGTCTGAGTCTAAAAGATATCGTCTTGGGGCAAGAGGGTGGGGCGAGCCAGTGGTATATCTGGCCGCTGTTTCCACTCTTTGTTGTTTATCTAATCTCTGGTATCGCCGAAACCAACCGCCACCCGTTCGATGTGGCGGAGGGCGAGTCCGAAATTGTCGCTGGCTTCCACGTTGAGTATTCCGGCGTCACGTTCGCGCTTTTCTTTTTGGCCGAATACGCAAACATGATTTTGATCGCGTTCCTCACGGCCATCATGTTCTTAGGCGGTTGGATGAGCCCATTCCCTTCATTGAATTACGTCGAAATTTTTGGTATGAAACCATTTGGCGATGGTTTCATCTGGATGTTCGCCAAAGCTTTCGCTGTGCTCTTCATTTTCTTGTGGGTGCGCGCAACGTTCCCCCGCTACCGATACGACCAAATCATGCGCTTGGGCTGGAAAGTGTTCATCCCAGTTACCCTTGTCTGGATCGTATTTATCGGTGCGATGATGCAAACTCGCTGGGCTCACTTTTTCCACTAATACTATGCAAGCCATCAAAAATTTTTGGGGTACGTGGATTCTATGGGAGCTCTTGCAAGGCATGTGGCTCACCTGGAAATACATGTGGAAGCCCAAAGTTACCGTGCACTTTCCCGAAGAGAAAACGCCGCAAAGCCCGCGCTTTCGCGGCTTACACGCGCTGCGCCGCTATCCAAACGGCGAGGAGCGCTGTATCGCTTGCAAATTGTGCGAGGCGGTCTGCCCTGCAATGGCTATTACGATTGAGTCAGAAGTACGCGACGACGGCTCCCGCCGCACCACGCGCTACGATATTGACCTAACGAAATGTATTTTTTGCGGCTTCTGCGAAGAGTCGTGCCCAGTGGATTCGATCGTCGAAACGCGCATCCTGGAATATCACGGCGAAAAGCGTGGCGATTTGTACTACACAAAAGAAATGCTGCTGGCTGTCGGCGACCGCTATGAAGCTCAAATCGCAAAAGATCGCGCCCAGGACGCCAAGTTCCGATGAGCCTTACTTTTTCTGGGGCAGTGTATTACCTATTTGCCGCCATTTTGGTGTTCGCGGCTTTGCGAGTCGTAACCGTGAAAAATCCGGTGCAAGCCGCGCTGTTTTTGGTGCTCGCATTTTTTTCCGCCGCTGCGATTTGGATGTTGCTGAAAGCGGAGTTTTTAGCTGTAGCACTCGTCCTCGTCTATGTAGGCGCGGTAATGGTGCTTTTCCTCTTCGTTGTGATGATGTTGGACATCAACGTTGATTCGCTGCGCGCTGGATTTAGAAAAGCCATCCCGGTGAGCATGTTGGTCGGGGTGCTTATCCTTGCTGAAATGGCGATGGCATTGATGGCCGCAATGAAGCGCCCGATTGGCACGGGCGCAATGCCAATTGATACAGGGTCGAACACCAGAGCCCTTGGGATGGTGCTATACACCCATTATGTCTATGTATTTGAGCTCGCTGCAGCGGTATTGTTAGTGGCGATCATTGCAGCCATCGCTTTGACACATCGGAAGCGGGCCGAGACAAAAGTGCAAGATCCGGGCGAACAGGTGAAGGTCAAGAAAGCAGATCGGGTTCGCGTGCTGAAAATGGAGCCGTCGATTTTGAAAAAAAACACTGAAACTGCGCCGCAGGTACTGACTCAAACTGCCGCCTCACCAGTACCCGCTGCGCAGCCGATAGCGCCAGCGGTCAAAGTGGGAGCGTAACGATGCTAACTGAACCTGGTTTAAGCCACTCTCTCATTCTTGGTGCAATACTTTTTACGATCAGTGTGGTCGGCATTGTGCTTAACCGTAAAAATTTAATCGTATTGTTGATGGCGATTGAGCTCATGTTGCTCGCGGTAAATATGAATTTCATTGCGTTTAGCCACCATCTAAATGACCTTCAAGGCCAAGTCTTTGTATTTTTCATTCTCACTGTTGCGGCCGCTGAATCCGCGATTGGCCTTGCGATTTTGGTTGTGCTCTTTCGTAACGTACGCAGTATTAACGTTGACGACCTCACGTCGCTTCGAGGTTAACCAACGATGAAATATTCCTATCTCATCGTACCGTTCGCGCCCTTGTTAGGTGCAATTATCGCAGGGCTTTTCGGTAAACAATTAGGCCGTCGGGCTTCACATGTAGTTACCATCCTGGGCGTGTTCGCGAGTTTTATTGCGTCTGTCGTGGTCGCGATGGATGTGGCGAATGGCAATCTGTTTAACGGCCCGCTTTATCGCTGGATGACTTCCGGTGGTATCAATTTTGAGGTTGGCTTTCTTATAGATCGACTCACGGTCACGATGATGCTCGTCGTCACGTCCGTTTCGCTCATGGTTCACATCTACACCATTGGCTACATGGTTGATGATCCTGGCTACCAACGCTTTTTTAGCTACATTTCTTTGTTCACCTTCTCCATGTTAATGCTCGTCATGAGCAATAACTTAATGCAGCTCTTCTTTGGCTGGGAGGCGGTGGGCCTCGTTTCCTACCTACTCATTGGCTTTTGGTACACGCGCCCCACGGCGATTTACGCTAATCTTAAAGCGTTCCTCGTCAATCGCGTCGGCGACTTCGGCTTCCTTCTCGGAATCGGCCTCATCGCTGCCTATGCGGGCACGATGGACTACGCCATGCTTTTTGAAAAAGCCCCCGAGCTCGCCAAAAAAACCATCGAACTGTTCTCTGGCTCCCCGTGGTCACTCGTAACGGTAACGTGTATTTGCCTTTTTATCGGCGCGATGGGCAAGTCCGCTCAGGTGCCTTTGCATGTGTGGTTGCCGGACTCCATGGAAGGTCCAACTCCCATCTCGGCGCTCATTCACGCTGCGACCATGGTTACAGCAGGCATCTTCATGGTTGCACGCATGTCGCCTTTATTCGAGCTCTCTGATACGGCGTTGAGCTTCATTCTCATCATTGGCTCTATTACTGCATTGTTCATGGGGTTTCTCGGCGTTATCCAAAACGATATCAAACGTGTAGTTGCGTACTCCACGCTTTCTCAATTGGGCTACATGACCGTTGCGCTAGGTGCGTCTGCGTACTCCGTGGCTATCTTTCACTTGATGACGCACGCTTTTTTCAAAGCGCTACTTTTCCTAGGCGCAGGCTCGGTCATCATGGGAATGCACCACGAACAAGATATTCGAAAGATGGGTGGCTTGTGGAAGTATATGAAGATTACCTGGATTACCTCGCTCATCGGGTCGCTCGCTCTTATTGGCTTTCCCTTTTTGTCTGGCTTCTACTCGAAAGATTCCATCATCGAAGTAGTCCATGCTTCCAAAATTTACGGTAGCGGCTTCGCTAACTTCGCGGTACTCGCTGGTGTATTCGTTACGGCCTTTTACTCATTCCGAATGTATTTCCTAGTTTTTCATGGAGAAGAACGGTTTCGAGATGTAGAGCACGACGATCACCGTCATGCAGCAAGCGATGATCACGGCCACGATCACCAACATGGCGTGCACGAGCCACACGAATCGCCTTGGGTTGTGACGTTGCCATTAATATTGCTGGCAATTCCATCGTTCATCATAGGCGCGCTCCTAGTTTCTTCCATGGCGTTTGGAAAGTGGTTTGGCTCCGCGATATTTGTAGATGAAAAGGCGCACGCCGCGCTCACTTCAGTAATCAATACCTTCCATGGCCCAATGCCGATGGCACTTCACGGATTCCTAACACTTCCGTTTCTTTTGGCGATGTTGGGGGTGGGATTGGCCGCGTTTTTGTACCTTCGTCCGAGTGATCTCCCGGCGAAAATTGCGCGTGCATTTTCCCCTGTTTACAAATTGCTCGAGAATAAATATTACTTTGACCGCTTCAACGAAATCGTTTTTGCGGCAGGTTCACGCGCACTAGGTGGGGGACTTTCCCGCGTGGGCGACAAAGCGCTCATTGATGGCTTTTTGGTCAACGGCTCTGCTGGATTGATTGGTAAATTTGCTGCAATCTTACGAAACCTGCAAACAGGGCAACTCTACGTCTACGCGTTCATGATGCTCATTGGCGTAGTGAGCTTGATCGCATGGTGGCAACACATTGCAACCCGCTGACGCGTTAACACCACACAAATAACATGACGCTTTCCTTCGCAATTTGGGTTCCAATCATCGCTGGTATCGGCACATTGCTGCTTGGCCGTTACCATGATCTTTCGAATGATCGAACATTCATCCGGCGGCTTGCACTTGCTGGAGCCATTTTTGGCTTTCTGGTCACGTTACCGCTTTACTTTTCGTTTGACGCAGTCAAGGCAGGCGTTCAATTTGTTGAGCGCGCCGCCTGGATCCCGACTTACAACATTGAGTATTACTTAGGTGTAGACGGAATTTCCGTTTGGTTCATTTTGCTCAACGCCTTCACCACAATTTTGGTAGTTTGGTCGGGGTGGGAGATCGTCGAAAGCAAACCGGCTCAATACTATGGCGCATTTCTCATCATGTCGGGTCTCATCAATGGTGCGTTTGCAGCAATGGACGGCATTTTGTTTTATGTTTTCTTCGAAGCGATGCTCATTCCGATGTACCTCATTATTGGGGTGTGGGGTGGGCCGAACAGGGTGTATGCAGCAATAAAGTTCTTCCTCTACACGTTAATGGGTTCGCTGTTAATGCTGGTTGCGTTGCTGTATCTTTACAACAAAAGCAACGGTAGTTTTGATCTCAATACATTTCGCAATCTCAAAATTCCGATGGACGCGCAGCTTTACTTGTTTGTTGCGTTTTTCTTAGCCTTTGCGGTAAAGGTTCCGATGTGGCCAGTGCATACCTGGCTGCCTGATGCCCACGTAGAGGCTCCTACGGGCGGTTCGGTCGTGCTCGCGGCCATCACTTTGAAGTTGGGTGCTTATGGCTTCCTGCGTTTCATTCTCCCCATATTACCGGATGCATCCCGCACACTCGCACCTTTTGTGATTACGCTTTCGCTCATTGCCGTTGTGTACATCGGTTTCGTTGCCCTGGCGCAAACGGATATGAAAAAGCTCATTGCTTACTCTTCGATTTCCCATATGGGCTTCGTCACGCTGGGCTTTTTCGTGTTCAGCGAGCTCGGTGTGGAAGGCGCGTTGGTGCAGATGATCTCTCATGGATTTATCTCCGCTGCGATGTTCCTGTGTGTCGGCGTTTTATACGATCGTGTGCATAGCCGCAACATTGCGGACTACGGTGGTGTGGTCAACACCATGCCTAAGTTTGCCGCGCTTTGGCTCTTTTTCTCGATGGCCAATGCTGGGCTCCCAGGCACGAGCGGTTTCGTAGGCGAATTTATGGTCGCGCTCGCCGCCGTGAAGTTCAATTTCTGGGTGGGGTTTCTCGCTGCCTCTACGTTGATCCTCGGCGCGGCGTATACGCTTTGGATGTACAAGCGCGTTGTCTTCGGCGACATTGCAAACGACAACGTTCGATCCCTGCAAGATGTCACATCTCGTGAATATTGGATGCTCGTGTTGCTTGCCTTCTGTGTATTGGGCATGGGTTTGAAGCCTGCTATCTTTACTGATCTGATGCACGCCTCAGTGAGCGATCTCCTGGCGCATGTTGCGAAGTCCAAGCTATGAACTCAAACCTCAATTGGATTGCCGCCCTGCCTGAATTGGCTCTGCTCGCTTCGGCGTGTGTGGTTTTGTTAATTGATTTGTTAGTACCTGATCGCAAGCGCGACTACACCTTTTGGCATGCGCAATTAGCATTGTTCATCACGTTGTGCTGCGTTGCATCCAATTGGGTCATGCCATCTACGCTCGCGCTCAACGGCCTCTACGTTCACGACACGATGAGTAGCGTACTGAAAATCGCCATTTTGCTCGGCACATCTGCGATCTTCGCCTATAGTCGCGCCCATCTCGTGAGTCGCGATATTTTTACCGGTGAATTCTATGTGCTCGCGCTCTTCGCGGTGCTCGGCATGATGGTAATGGTTTCAGGCGCAAACTTGCTGGTGCTTTATGTAGGCTTAGAGCTGCAAGCATTGTGCCTCTACGCGATTGTGGCGATGAACAGAGATAGCGCACAATCCTCCGAGGCGGCAATGAAATACTTTATTCTCGGAGCCCTCGCGTCGGGCTTATTGCTCTATGGGTTCTCCATGATCTACGGGGCAACAGGCTCGCTTGATATTGCAGCGGTATACAAAGCCGCCAATAGCGCCTCAGTGAATAAAACATTCCTTGTGTTGGGTGTTGTGTTTACCGTCTCCGCCGTGGCGTTCAAATTGGGCGCAGTCCCGTATCATATGTGGGTGCCAGATGTGTACCAAGGCGCATCAACCCCCGCCACGCTTTTAGTCGCCAGCGTACCTAAACTGGCCGCGTTTGCATTCACCTTGCGTATCCTCGTTCAAGGCTTGCAAAGCACAGTAAACGACTGGCAAATGATGATCGTGCTCATCGCTGGGCTTTCCATGGTGGTTGGCAATCTCACCGCCATCATGCAAACCAACTTTAAGCGTATGTTGGCGTATTCTGCAATCGCCAATATGGGATTCATGCTGCTGGGTTTCGCTGCTGGTAGCGTTGAGGGCTACGCGTCATCCATGTTTTATGTTATCGCCTATATGGTAATGACGCTCGCCAGCTTCGGTGCAATTTTGCTGCTTTCGCGTGCGGGGTTCGAAGCGGAGCAGCTTAACGATTTAAAAGGACTTAACAGACGCCACCCCGGCTTTGCGGCGATTTTATTAATTACGTTGTTCTCACTTTCCGGCATCCCAAGCACTGTTGGGTTCATCAGTAAATTTGTGGTCATTGAAGCCCTCATTACCTCCAAGCTCGTTTGGTTGGCCGTTTTGGCGGTTTTGGCTTCGCTGGTCGGCGCTTACTATTATTTACGCGCTGTAAAGCTTATATATTTCGATGCGCCCGACGACGCAACGGCAATTCAACCCGAGCGTGGGCCGTACCTGTTGCTTTGCGCTAATGCACTGCTCATCATCGTGTGGGGCGTTTTTCCGCAATGGTTAATTAGTTTGTGTACGAAAGCGATGAGCCTGAGTTAATTCTCAGGTTGCACTAAAAAACCCGCGGCGCTAAAAAGGCGTTTTTTGGGAGATATCTCCTAAAAAA
>JANMDS010000424.1:0-10715 GCA_031376405.1 Betaproteobacteria bacterium | reverse complement strand
CGCGCTCCTGCTCTCAGGCGCCGCACTGATGTGGCACATGGGCATGTGGGATTCACAAATTCTCGCGCAAAACGTGATCGAAGGCTCTAATAGTTTTCCGCTACTCGCCGTGCCGTTTTTCATGCTTGCTGGCGAAATTATGAATCGCGGAGGGCTGTCCAAGCGTATCGTAAATTTTGCAATGGCCATTGTTGGTCATATCCCAGGTGGCCTGGGCTACGTTGCGATTGTGGCCGCGTGCATTATGGCTGCGCTGTCTGGCTCCGCCGTGGCCGATGCCGCCGCGCTCTCCGCGCTTTTGCTGCCAATGATGGTACGCGCTGGGCACGATAAAGCGCGCAGCGCGGGCTTGATTGCCTCGGCTGGCATCATCGCGCCAATCATCCCGCCCAGCATAGCGTTCATTATTTTTGGCGTATCGGCTAACGTTTCCATCTCTAAACTTTTCTTGGCTGGTATCGTGCCGGGCATCATGCTAGGCGGTGCGCTGTGGATTACTTGGTGGTGGCTGGTGCGCTCTGAAAAAGTGGTGCCCCCGCCGCGCCAGAGTAAAACCCAAATTTGGGAGGCACTTAAAGGTGCAAGTTGGGCCTTGGTGATGCCAGCTATCGTGGTGGGCGGTTTGAAATTTGGCGTATTTACGCCGACGGAATCGGCAGTCGTGGCTGCGGTATACGCCATTTTGGTTTCACTTCTTGTCTACAAAGAAATTACTTGGCGGGATATGATGCCCATTGCTACTAGCGCGGCGAAAACCAGCGCGGTAGTTATGTTTTTGGTCGCAGCCGCGATGGTTTCCGCCTGGATGATTACCGTAGCCCAGCTGCCAGCGCAATTAACCGCCTTGCTCCAGCCTTTACTCGATAGCCCGAAAACGCTAATGTTCGCGATTATGGTCATAACGATGATCGTAGGCACGGCCATGGACATGACCCCTACGATTTTGATTCTCACACCCGTACTCATGCCGGTCATTAAAGCCGCGGGCATTGATCCCGTTTACTTCGGAGTCATGTTCATCATTAACAACGCGATTGGTTTAGTCACACCGCCCGTTGGCACCGTACTAAATACCGTGGCCGGTGTCGGCAAAGTCAGTATGGACGACGTTACTAAAGGTGTAATGCCTTTTATGTTCGCCCAATTTGTGTTGCTCTTTTTGATGGTGCTCTTCCCACAATTGGTAATGTGGCCGGCAAAGTTTTTAGGCGGCTAACAATTTTAAATGAAAGAAAACCGGCTTGCGTAAGGTGCGCCGCAGGTCTAGTTCCACAGTGCGCGCCGTATATTTGGAGGATGTAATGAAACGAGTATTTTTAAAAACATTAGTTGCTGCGACCCTCGCGTTCACCGCAGGTGCCAGCCAAGCACAAACCTATCAAGAGCGCGCGATTAAGTTCGGCACGCAAAACCCAGCTGGTCATCCAATTGTGCAAGGCATGGAGAAGTTCAAATCCATCGTCGAAGCCAAATCGGGCGGCAAGATGAAGGTGAATCTGTTCCCCGCCGCGCAATTGGGCAACGATCAGTTTCACGTCTCGGGGGTACAAGGCGGCACGATTGAAATGACGTGCATGAACTCTGGCATATTGGCTAGTCAAGTGAAAGAATTCGCCATATTTGATTTTCCATTTATGTTTGCCAGCGAAGAAGAAGCGGACAAAATTGTGGACGGTCCTTTCGGCAAAAAAATGCACGGTAAATTGGAAGAAAAAGGCATTGTGGGCTTGGCCTACTGGGAGCTTGGTTTCCGCAACATGACCAATAGCAAAAAGCCACTAAATAAAGTGGAAGACATTGCGGGCTTAAAGCTGCGCGTCATTCCAAACCCGATCAACTTGGATTGGGTGAAAGCGCTGGATGCAAATCCAACGCCGCTGCCTTACCCGGAGTTGTATGGTGCGTTGGAGAACAAAGCGGTAGACGGCCAAGAAAACCCAATCCCAACGATCAAGGGTGCGAAGTTCAATGAAGTGCAAAAGCATTTGGCACTCACGAAACATGTATACAACCCGCAATCGGTGATGATCTCGAAGAAGTTCTGGGATACGCTGAACGCCGACGAAAAAAAACTATTGGTTGACGCCGCGCAGGAAGCTGCAGTGTTCCAACGTACGACCAATCGCGCAGCTGTAGGTAAAGACTTGGACGAGCTTAAAAAAGCAGGCATGCTCGTAACGGAATTTCCACCAGCGGAAACAATCAAGTTCGTTGAAAAAATGAAGCCTGTAATTTCAAAGTACGCAGCTAATGTGGGCGCTGATACCGTGAATGATCTTTTGGCTGAATTGGCAAAAGCACGTAAGTAATCGCGTCAAAAAAACTCATGCTGCGTGGCAAACTCGCAGCGTGAGTGATTGGTTCAAAACTCCTTTTTTGAAATGACCAGAAAACTCAACATCGCACTCGCTGGCGCAGGCAACATCGGCCAAGCACATATGGCCGTTGCCCATGCGAGCCCGACAGTTTGCTTAAGCGCAATTGTTGATCCGAATCCCGCTGCTCAATATTGGGCCGAGCATTATCAGATTCCGCGTTTCCGATCGCTCGAAGAGCTGCTTCAAACTGCTCCGCCCGATGGTATCGTGCTGGCAACCCCCAATCAAATGCACGCAGTCCATGCGCGCATTAGCATTGATGCAGGCATCCCGATTTTGCTGGAAAAACCCATTACACAAACGCTTGCTGAAGCGCGCGATCTGGTTGCTCACGCAGAAGCCTGCCACGCAAAAGTACTGATCGGACATCACCGCGCGCATAGCCCGATTATGGCAAAAGCCAAGGCGGTTGTTGAAAGTGGTCAGCTCGGGCAAGTGGTGGCGGTTATGGGCAGTGCGACCTTTTTAAAACCCGACCACTACTTTGTGGAAGGACCATGGCGCGCTCAGCCCGGTGGCGGACCGCTCTTGCTCAATATGATTCACGAAGTACACAACCTGCGCCTGCTCTGCGGGGAGATTGTGGCCGTACAAGCGTTCGTATCAAATTCGGTGCGCAACTTTGCAGTCGAAGATACCGCATCTATTACCTTCAAGTTTGCATCGGGTGCGCTCGGTACGTTCATGATTTCCGACACCGCAGCCAGTGCCCGCAGTTGGGAGCAAACATCACAGGAAAACAAAGCGTACCCGAGCTACGACGACGAAGATTGCTATGTTGTTTCCGGCACCAACGGCACACTTTCTATTCCCACCATGCGCTTGAAAACGTACCCTCGCAATGAGGATCGCTCGTGGTGGAAGCCTTTTGAGCAAGGAATCATAGGCGTTGTGCGAGATGATCCGCTCAAGCACCAAATGGAACATTTCGCAGCGGTGATTCGCGGTGAAGCGAGCCCCAAAGTATCCGCACGCGATGGCATGATTAATTTGCAAGTTATTGATGCGATTTTGGAAGCGGGGCGCACCGGCTCTACCGTTCATCTTTCACACTAATTGAAAAAAAGAAAGTACCCATGAAAATATTGATGCTGCACGGAATTAACCACGACATGTTTGGCAAGCGTGATCCGCAGCAATACGGCACGATTACGCTCGATGAAATAAACGCGCAACTGGTGGCCCTCGGCAAAGCGCTTGGCACCAGCGTTGAAACTTTTCAAACCAACCACGAAGGCGCCATGTGTGAGCGGATTCACCAAGGTTACCGCGATGGCGTGGATGCCGTACTCATCAACGCCGGCGCGTGGACGCACTACAGCTACGGCATTCGGGATGCGTTAGCGATTCTGACCTGCCCGATTGTGGAGCTACATATGTCGAACATTCACGCCCGCGAAGCCTTCCGCCACGTTTCGGTTTTCGCTGAAATTGTGAAAGGACAAATCTGCGGATTCGGCGTGGATAGCTATTTGCTAGCGCTGCGAGCCGCCGTATCAGCGGCTACCGCCGTCAAATAAAGCCAAAGTCTTTCACCGCGGAGTCGCGCAGATGCGAAGAAAAAGCGGGAGACGCAATATCTCATCGTCACAATTGGTTTCTTCGGCATTCCTCTGCGGCGGCGTTCCTTCGCGTTGAAGCACGTTTTCGCACTAAACATCCGCAGCATCTAATTTGATTTTTAACGCATGCACACTATCAACGGTTTGACCGAACTCATTGCGCACATTGGCTATCCCACGCATAGCTTTAAAGCGCCACATATTTACAACCCGTATTTCGAAGCAAAAGGCGTCAATGCGGTGGTGGTACCGTTTGCAGTGGAAGCGATTGATTACCCGGATTTCATCCGAAGCCTGTTTCGTGCAAAAAATATTCGTGGTGCGCTCGTTACGATGCCGCACAAAGTCACCACGATCGGTATCGCAGATATCCTTACACCCACCGCGCGGATTGCGGGCTCGGCCAATGCGTTGAAGCGCGATGAAAGCGGCGCGCTGGTCGCCGACATGTTTGATGGCGAAGGTTTTGTTCGCGGCGTATCGCGCAAAGGCTTTCAGGTGCACGGTGCCAGCGCGTTGGTGCTAGGCAGCGGCGGCGTGGGTTCAGCCATAGCCGCCTCGCTCGCAAAAGCGGGCGTGGCGCAACTATGCATTTCCGACACGAACGCATCGTCTGCGCTTGCGCTGTGCGGGCGGCTGCGCGAAAACTACCCGCAGCTCACTACGCGAGTCGTCTGCAACGATCCGAGCGGGTTTAATCTTATCGTCAATGCCACCCCACTTGGCATGAACGCGAGCGATCCTCTACCCTTCGACGTTGAAAAAATTTCCTCGTCTACTTTTGTAGGCGAAGTCGTTATGACGCATACGATGACGCCGCTGCTGCAAGCGGCGGCGGCGCGCGGCTGCAACTTCCAAATTGGCACCGACATGCTCTTCGAAATGATTCCAGCCTATTTGGAGTTTTTTGGGTTTCCCACCACTTCGCCAGAGGAACTGCGCAAGCTTGCCCAGCTCCCCGCCTAGGGCACGAAACGGAGTAATACCTGCGGCGTAAAAACCGCGTTTTTTAGGAGATATCTCCCAGAAATCGACGTTTTCGCGCCGCAGGTATTTACAAAAAGCGGAACAAACTCAATATTCACCATTGACGCAGCGCAGCAAAACAGGTATTCTCCAAAGTTCCGAAATGCAATGCGTTGTTTACGTGACATTTTTGTCACGGCAAGGCGACTTTGGTTTGGGTGGATGTTACGAGCAGTAAACCCACCAGAGCACGGCGCAAAGTGCAGCGGAGTATCCAGCAGTAAAGCCTTGAGGGCTCAGCGCACTACCCGTGCAAGAGTTCTTAACTTATCTCAAGGAATCAATCGAAATGACGCAACTCACCGGCGCAGAAATCGTTCTGCGCGCCCTCGCCGACGAAGGCGTTGAATTTGTGTTTGGCTACCCCGGCGGGGCCGTGCTAAACATTTACGACGAATTTTTCAAACAAGACAAAGTCAAGCACGTGCTGGTGCGCCACGAACAGGCCGCTGTCCACGCCGCCGACGCGTTTTCGCGGTGCACGCCCGACAAAATAGGTGTCGCATTGGTCACTTCTGGCCCAGGCGTAACCAACGCGGTGACCGGCATTGCCACCGCTCACCTCGACTCTATTCCGATGGTGATTATCTCGGGCCAAGTGCCCACACACGCGATCGGGCAAGATGCCTTCCAAGAGTGCGACACCGTGGGCATTACCCGCCCGTGCGTGAAGCACAACTTCTTGGTCAAAGACGTGAAAGACTTAGCCATTACGATCAAGAAGGCGTTTTACATCGCTAAAAGTGGCCGCCCGGGCCCTGTTTTAGTGGATATTCCGAAAGACGTCACCGCGGCAAAGTGCGAGTACCACTACCCCGCTACCGTAGAGCTGCGCTCCTACAACCCGGTGGTGAAAGCACACCAAGGCCAGATTAAAAAAGCGGTGCAATTGCTCATGAACGCCAAACGTCCGATGATTTATTCGGGCGGCGGCATTGTATTGGGCAACGCAGCGCCCCAGCTCACAAAGTTTGTACGCCTAACAGGTTTTCCCATCACCAACACGCTCATGGGCTTAGGCGGCTACCCCGCAACGGATCCACAATTCGTCGGTATGCTGGGCATGCACGGCACGTACGAAGCCAACCAAGCCATGCAAGATTGCGATGTGCTGATTGCTATTGGCGCGCGTTTTGATGATCGCGTGATTGGTAACCCAGCGCACTTCTTCCGCGAAGGCCGCAAGATTATTCATATCGACATTGACCCGTCGTCGATTTCCAAGCGCGTAAAAGTGGACGTGCCGATTGTGGGTTACGTGGCCGACGTGCTAGATGAAATGGCCAAAGCCATTGACGCCAGCACGGAGAAGCCAGACCCAGCTGCCCTGAAAGCGTGGTGGACGACCATCAAAGGCTGGCAGGCCAAAAAAAGCTTGGACTACAAAAACAGCGACACCATCATCAAACCGCAGTTTGTGGTTGAAAAGTTGTGGGAAATCACCGGGGGCGATGCGTTCATTACCTCCGATGTGGGTCAACACCAAATGTGGGCCGCGCAGTATTACAAGTTCGACAAACCCCGCCGTTGGATTAACTCCGGTGGCTTGGGCACGATGGGCGTTGGCCTGCCTTACGCCATGGGCGTTCAGCTCGCCCACCCCGACGCGCAGGTGGCCTGCATCACGGGCGAAGGCTCGATTCAAATGTGTTTGCAAGAGCTCTCCACCTGCAAACAATACAACGTACCAGTGAAGATTATTAACCTCAATAATCGCTCGCTCGGTATGGTGCGACAGTGGCAGAAATTTTTCTATGGCAATCGCTACGCCGAGAGCTACATGGATGCATTGCCCGATTTCGTAAAACTCGCCGAAGCCTACGGTCATCACGGCATGAAAATTGAAAAGCCAAGCGATGTGGAAGGTGCGCTACGCGAAGCGTTCAAACAAAAAGAAAAACTGTTTTTCTTAGATTTCATTACCGATCAAGAAGAAGCGGTGTTCCCGATGATCCCAGGCGGCAAGGGCTTAACCGAAATGATTTTGGCGGAGGACGTTTAAGATGCGGCACATCCTCTCAGTGCTCCTCGAAAACGAGCCCGGAGCGCTCTCGCGCGTGGTGGGCCTGTTCTCCGCGCGCGGTTACAACATTGATTCGCTTGTGGTCGCCCCGACCGAAGATGAATCGATGAGCCGCATGACGATTACCACCCACGGCAGCGATGACGTGATCGAACAAATCACCAAGCAATTGAATAAATTGATTGAAGTGATTAAAGTAGTGGATATCACCGATGGCAACCACATCGAGCGTGAACTCATGCTCGTAAAAGTGCGCGCGGCAGGCAAAGATCGGGATGAAATGAAACGCATGGCCGATATTTTCCGCGGCCGGATTTTGGACGTAACCGACAAGAGCTACACCATTGAGCTGACGGGCACGCGCGACAAGCTCGACGCGTTTTTACAAGCGCTCGATCGGGAAGTGATTTTAGAAACGGTACGCACGGGTGCCAGTGGTATCGGGCGTGGTGAGCGGATTTTGCGGGTTTGAAAGGCAGTGGCTCGTGAATTGTGAATTGTGATTTATCGTTGCCTATGGTCGCTTGCAACGTAACCGCCAAGCCGTACCACTCACAAATCACGAATCACATTTCACGCATCACAATTAAATATTTAGATTTACAGAGCATAGGAAAATACCAATGAAAGTTTTTTACGATAAAGATTGCGATTTAAGCCTCATCAAGGGCAAGAGCGTTACCATCGTGGGCTACGGCTCACAGGGTCATGCCCACGCGCAGAACTTAAACGACAGCGGCTGCAAAGTCACCGTTGGCGTGCGTAAGAGCGGCCCTTCGTGGGACAAAGCGAAGAAGGCGGGCTTGAACGTGGCCGAAGTATCGGATGCGGTGAAAACAGCGGACGTGGTGATGATGTTGCTGCCAGACGAGCAAATTGCGGCGGTGTACAACAACGATATCGCACCCAACATCAAGCAAGGCGCGTCGCTCGCGTTCGCACATGGTTTTAACGTGCATTACGGCCAAGTTGTGCCCCGCGCGGATTTGGACGTGTGGATGGTGGCGCCAAAAGCCCCAGGCCACACCGTTCGCAGCACGTATTCGCAAGGTGGCGGCGTGCCCCACTTAGTGGCAGTTCACGCGGACAAAAGCGGCAAAGCCCGTGATCTCGCTCTTTCCTACGCTTCGGCGAACGGCGGTGGCCGCGCTGGCATTATCGAAACCAATTTCCGCGAAGAAACCGAAACCGATTTGTTCGGCGAACAAGCCGTGTTGTGCGGTGGAGCTGTGGAGCTTATCAAAGCCGGTTACGAAACCTTGGTAGAAGCGGGCTACGCACCGGAGATGGCGTATTTCGAATGCTTGCATGAGTTGAAGCTCATCGTGGATTTGATCTACGAAGGCGGCATTGCCAACATGAACTACTCCATCTCCAACAATGCAGAATACGGCGAATATGTAACCGGCCCAAAAGTAATCGGCCCGGAAGCCAAAGCCGCGATGAAGCAATGCTTGAAGGACATTCAAGAAGGCGAATACGCCAAGAGCTTTATCTTGGAAAACCGCGCGGGCGCACCGACTCTGCTCTCACGCCGCCGGATTACGTCCCAGCACTCCATCGAAATCGTGGGCGAGCAATTGCGCGCGATGATGCCTTGGATTAAGAAGAACAAGCTGGTGGATCAAACGCGGAACTAATACGCCTTTCATCTCGGATCCACCCTGGCATCATGGCCAACGCGCTTGCAAGCGCGCTGGCCTCCGAGCCGAAAAACCTGCCACTTGGCAGGTTTTTTTTACGGCTCGGAGTGCCTTGGATTAAGAAGAATAAGCTCGTTGATCAAACGCGGAATTGAGTTCAGCTGAACCCTAAAAAAAACGGTGTAGTGCCGGTTTTTTTATTGCGAAGTGAAATCGCTTCAATAATCTGCTACAGAAAACTTAGAGAAATACTGAAAAAGCACGCATACCTGCGGCGCAAATTGGGCACTTTTTGAGATTTATCTCCTGGAAAAGCACATTTTCGCGTTACGCAACCTGCGCTTGTTTTTCGCTGTGTGCGCAGCGCCGACTGCGGCTCTACGTTGGGTCTTTTGGGTTTGCCTGTCCACACAATTTTTACGCTCCCTCCACGCCTCTGCCCTGCGATACACTCCACGTCTACTCCAGCTGCCTGCAGGCTTCGCACTTTGAACACAAATTACCCTCACCCGATTATCGCCAAAGAAGGCTGGCCCTTTCTCATCTTAGCTGCGGCCATTGCCCTGGGCTTGAGTTACAGCGGCGGCGGACTCCTCGCGTTTTTCGCGTGGATTGTTTTCTTCTTTATTCTGCAGTTTTTTCGCGATCCTGCCCGCGCAATCCCCGCGCAGCCGAACGCAATCCTCGCCCCGGCCGACGGACGCGTTGTGGTGGTGGGCAAAGCCCACGATCCGTATTTGAACCGTGAAGCGCTCAAGATCAGCGTGTTCATGAACGTGTTTAACGTGCACTCAAACCGCTCCCCAATAGACGGCGAGATTATTGATGCCTGGTACAAGCCGGGCAGTTTTTTGAACGCGGCGCTCGATAAAGCCTCCGACGAAAACGAGCGCAATGCGTTGCATATACGCCGAGCGGACGGACAAGACGTAACCTGCGTGCAGATTGCTGGCTTAGTAGCACGCCGTATCTTGTGTTACGTGAAAAAAGGTGAGCCACTCACGCGGGGTCAGCGCTATGGTTTCATCCGCTTTGGCTCTCGGGTGGACGTCTATCTACCGCTCAACGCAAAAGCGCGCGTAGCGGCAGGCGATGTGGTGAGCGCAAGTTCAACTATTTTGGCCGAACTGGACGCATGAGCGACGACGGGCGGCCCACCGTGCGCGAACGCCGAGCGGAGTTAAAGCTCAAAATTCGGCGTCGGGGCATTTATTTGCTGCCGAATATGCTCACGTTGGCAAACTTGTTTTTTGGTTTTTATGCCATCTTGCAAGCGGTCAATTTGAATTTTGAAGGTGCGTGCATTTCGGTGTTTGTGGCCATGGTGCTAGATAGTCTCGATGGCCGACTCGCGCGCATGACCAACACCCAAAGCGCGTTCGGTGCGGAGCTCGATAGCCTGTCCGATATGGTGAGTTTTGGCGTAGCGCCAGCCATATTGGTCTACGAATTTGCCATCAATGAAATTGCCTACCGCGACTTAGGTATGGTCGCCGCTTTCATTTATTCGGCGTGCGCCGCATTGCGTTTGGCGCGGTTTAACGTGCAGATCAACGTGGTGGACAAGCGTTTTTTCATGGGCCTACCCAGCCCCGCCGCTGCGGCGCTGCTCACCGGTTTTGTATGGGTGTGTACGGAGTGGGATTTAGACGGCAGCGCGATGAAATGGTGGGCGCTCGCTGTTACGTTGTTTGCAGGATTATCCATGGTAACCACCGCGCGCTTCTACAGCTTTAAAACCATAAACTTTAAGCGCAGTGTGCCGTTTTCTGCCCTGGTGGGATTGCTACTTGTTTACGCCATCGTCGCCATGAACCGGCCAACGGTGCTTTTCTTTATTTTCTTGGCCTACGGCTTATCGGGATACATCTATTCGGCGATCCACTTCCAAGAGTTTTTTGGGCGCGGTGCACGGGCGAAGCGCGAGGCTGCCACACAAGCCGATGCGGACGAGACCAAATCGCACTAGCGCGCTGAAAACGGCGGTTTGCGAATGCGCAGATCCCTAATTTCGACTACAACTTCAAAAGTAAAAATACCTGCGGCTAAAACACGCGTTTTTTGGGAGATATCTCCTAAAAAA
>JANMDS010000419.1:0-2512 GCA_031376405.1 Betaproteobacteria bacterium | reverse complement strand
GGCAATGAGCAGCAGCACCGATGTTGCCGCTGATGTAGCCACCAACTCCATTTTCACGCGCCCGCTCAATGCCATTACGGTAAGCAATGTGTCGGGCAGAAGTTTTGCGTTGCACACGAGCTTGAAAAAAACCGCAGCGTTGTTTAATGCGGGCAAAGTTGCAGTTGTAGCGAACGTTGGCCCAATGGTGGTGCCCACCACTAAGGCCCAATTTGGTAACGGTGCCGTTGTACTCCCTCCACAGCTTTTCTCACACTCCGACCAGCAGGCGTATTGGCAGAGTTTGAATAGTGATTTGAGCATTAACGGCTGGGGCGGACGCATGGCCGATGTGATGTTGGCGGGCAATGTGAACGATGCGGCATCCCCACTTTCTACGGGCATTTCACTCGCCGGTAACGCGCCGTTTTTGCGCGCCGCACAAGCTGTGCCCTACTCGCTCTCGCCTTCCGGTGCGATCAAAATAAGCAGCTACCGCTCTTGGGACAACTGGAGCGCTGCCCGACCGAACCCACAGGCGATCTTTAACGATCAGGTCGCGGTGGCCCGCGTGAATAAATTTGAAGATGCCTACGGCGATGTGCTGGCCCGCTCGGTTGATACCGAGGCCTATATTTCGACGCGCCTGGAAGTCGTGCCGACCTATCGTACCGATTTCCCTGGCACGGCGGCGGACGGCACCATCGCGGACGCGGCCAAGCCTGGCCTCGCGCCACGCGTAGGCAATGTTACGAATTCGCTTGCAGACCAGCTGCGTATGGTGGCTCGCATGATTAAAGCGCGCAGCACGATGGGCGCAAAACGGCAAATTTATTTTGTGTCGATTGGTGGGTTTGACAACCACGGCGCCGAGTACGAAAAACATGCGAAATTGTTGGCCTCTATCGACGATGCGGTAGCCGCGTTCCAAGCCAAAATGGACGCGAATGGTGATGGTGCGAACGTAACGCTCTTTACAGCGAGCGATTTCGGACGCACGCTGCGTTCGAACGGTGAAGGCAGCGACCACGGCTGGGGCAGCCACCATTTTGTGGTGGGCGGCGCGGTGCAAGGTGGCAAGTTTTACGGGGCACCGGGCTCCAACGGCTTCCCGCTCGTCACGATGGGCACGAACACCGATGTCGGCCAGGGGCGCTTGCTTCCCACCATTGCGAGCGACGAATACGCCGCAACGCTCGGAACGTGGTTTGGATTATCTAAAACCGAACTGGAAGGTGTGTTGCCCAATCTCTCGAATTTCAAGCAATACACCAATTACAAGATCGGCTTTTTAGGTTAGCTTCTGTAGCGCGAACCATTGCGGGCTTTAAAAACAGCTGCTTTTGGGGGAGATAATTCTTAAAATTGGCTGTTTTTACGCCGCGGGTATTTACACAAAAACCTACCGCGGCACAATGTTCACGCTCGCCAACTTCTCTTGCACTTCAATGAGAGAAGGCACAAACCGATCACCGTAACCCAGCATGCACGCTTGTACCAGTGCTTGGTGTGTGGCTTCGCCAAGCGCAGTAGCGTAGGGTAGCGTTTCAACCATGTGGGTGTAGTAACGCAAATCTTTTCGGGCATTGTCGAGCGTAAATTTCATGCCGGTTAAATCGCCTTCGAGCGCGCGTCCGGCCACCATTTGAAAAATGCCCGAATTCACCCCGCCTGCGGAAATGACTGCATGCAGCGCTTTCGGGTCAACACCGGACTT
Organism: Betaproteobacteria bacterium; assembly: GCA_031376405.1. Taxonomy (GTDB): domain Bacteria; phylum Pseudomonadota; class Gammaproteobacteria; order Burkholderiales; family Casimicrobiaceae; genus JANMDS01. The sequence goes on along the minus strand of JANMDS010000419.1, from coordinate 816 downwards.
CACCGCGACTGCCAGCGCTTCGGCACTGGCTACCGCGATAGTTTGTGCGACAAAATTGTTGATGAGCTTTATTACGTGCCCTGCCCCCGGGCCGCCGACGTGAAACACGTTTTCGCAATACGCGGCGAAGATGGGCTTCAAGCGCGCGAAAGTCGCCGCATCTGCGCCCACCATGGTGTTGAGCTTGCCTTCCTCGGCTTCTTTCGGCGTACGGGTGAGCGGCGCATCCACATACTCCACGCCTTTCGTGGCACACAACGCGCGCATCTTTGCCGTCATCGAAGGCTCGCTCGTGGCCGTGTCTACGATCACCATCCCGTCGCGAGCATGCGTGAGCAAACCATCGGCTCCGGCTACTACTTCTTCAATATCTTGCGCCCCGGTTACACACAACATCACCACATCCGACGCCGCAGCAACTTGTGCGTTCGTTGTCACTTCGTTCGCACCCGCTGCGAACAAATCTGCCAAATTTTCTCGATTGCGCCGCACGCGCAGCGTGAGCGCAAACCCCTTGGCGAGTAAATTTTTCGCCATGCCATGCCCCATTAAACCAATGCCTATAAAACCAATGCGCTCACCCACTATAGATTCTCCCTGATCTGATTGCTGACGACTTTACCGCATCGCACGAAATTGCGTGGCGCTGGCAATCGGAATTTACGCGTCTTTTCGTTAAACCCTATCCTGCCAAGCGTAGGCCCACGCCGCATAATTCAGCCTCTTTACGCAACTTTTACGCTCATGGCCCTGACGCCCCAACTGCTCCGCGAAATGACACTCGCCGCCCACGCCCACCCGCGCAATGTGCCGCAC